>CAMWNY010000122.1 GCA_947175775.1 uncultured Lachnospiraceae bacterium
CATTTGTAAAGGTATCGGAAACAGGTGACGGCGGTGCGTCCTTACTGTTTTCCGTAAAGAATTTATTTCCTGCCGTCATCAAAGAGCTCGGATCGCCGAAGCCGTTCGTCAGTTCGCAGACTACAAGGTTGGGGTCGAACAGGTTTTTTGACCAAAGCGCATTCGGGTCCGTCAAAGAAGGACGTAAATGGAATGTTCCCTCTTCATAGCTGTAATCCTTGCGTTTCTCCGGATCGTCCGCATTCGTCGTAAACTCTTCCGCCTTAAGCGACCAATGCACGTCCTCCGCGCCAAATGTCCAAAGTGTCTGTACCACATCACCGTCCATCATTGTCTCGATAAACGCATCAAAGATTGCCTGCTCACGGGCATTGTCACCGTCGCCGTCATCAATAATAACCCACACAGGAGCTTCACGGTTAATGTATGCGCCAACCTCGGCAATCGGAGGAAGCTGTACAAGCTCGGCGTCAACACCGTTCTTGACAAAGCTGTCTGTCAATGTCTGATACCAGCGTCCCGCCCAGTAGGTAAAGGAAGCGGAAGAACCTGTCTGATCGTTGGAATAAAACTTCTCACGCGCAATCTTTGTTGAAGCGGTAAGCGACTCCGGATCAATTACGCCATCCGCATATGCCTGCTGCAGACGCAAAAGCGCAGCTTTTGTTTCCTCTGTTTGGAAACCGTCATACCACACGCCGTCATCGCCCTGAAGAATTGCGGGATATGCGTCCTGCCAAAACTCCGGAAGGTAGTTGATGTAGGGCGCCTCAAATCCGACAAAGCCTGCCGCTATCACACCATATGTATCTCCGTTCACACCGTTTCCGTCCGGGTCCTCATTGTGGAACCGCAGCATCATGTTATAATAATCGTCGTAGGTCTTGATGTCGTCAAGATTGATGTCAAGTGCGTCAAGCCATGCCTTCTTGACATAGGTCACGCATCCGTTTCCATACGTCGGCGAAAATCCGTAAAGCCTTCCGCCTCCCTTTTGCTTTAAAGACTCGTTAATCGACGGTAAAATCATTCTCTCCTGAAAGTCAGCGTTATCGTACGCCTCTGTCATGTCCCAAAGCAGTCCTGTCGGCATATACTGCGCGAACATATCTGCCGACATAACCATCACGTCCGGATAGTCACCGCTTGCAAAAAGACGTCCGACAGCGTCTGTGTAGCCGGAATGGTCAATTGGCTGGATTTCAAGGTCAATGCCGACTGCCTCTTCCCACTGTTTTTCCACGTCCTGCATTCCGTTTTCAAGATCTGCCGCCATTGTGCCGTCAACTACCATGACGATTTTTTCAAGCTGATAACCGCTGGCTGCATCTGCCGCGGCATCTCCTGCAGCCGTATCCTGCGCCGGAGTCTGCGCTGTGTCGCCGCCCTGGGAACCACTTGTATTGCTGCTGTCTGCCGCAGGCGTTGTTTCGTCTCCGCCCTTTGCCCCGCACGCCGTAAGCGATGTAAGCATTGTGCCCGCCAAAAGGATTGCAATTAATTTTCTTTTCATCTGTTTCCTCCAATTATTGATTTTGTTACTGGTTTAATTCCGCCAAACACTGGTCTACAATCGAACCGACCGTATCCACATATCCCTGCATCGCCTCGTCAATGTCGCCGCCTTCCACAACGACCTTGGTAATTACGGCAAGCTTTGCATCGAAAATGGTACCTGTTTCATTTGTAAAGGTTTCCGATACCGGAGATACCGGCGCGTCTACGGAATTTTCCGTAAAGAATCTGTTGCCTTCCGCCGCAAGATCCGTCTGAGACGAATAGCCGTTTGTCAGCTCGCATATGGTAAGCGCAGGATCAATATAGTTCTTTTTCCAAACACTGTTCGGATCGTTTGGAGACGGTTTTAAGTGAAATTCTCCCTCTTCATAAGAATATGATTTCTCGTTTTCCGTTCCCGGATTTGTAACGAATTCCTCCGCGTGCGTTGACCAGTGAACATCTTCCGCGCCGTATGTCCAAAGCGTCTGCACCACGTCGCCGTCCATCATCGTCTCAAGAAGCGCGTCAAACACTGCCTGATTTCGTGCCGGGTCGCCGGAATCGATAATAACCCAAACCGGGGCTTCTTTGTTAATGTACGCGCCGACTTCTTCAATCGGCGGAAGCTGTACTATATCCGGATCAACGTCGTTTTTGATAAAGTTGTCCGTAAGCGTCTGATACCATGAACCTGCCCAATAAACAAACACGCCCGACGAACCGGTCTGATTATTTGAGAACCATTTCTCACGCGCAGTCTTTGTCTGTGCCGTCAGCGACTCGGGATCGATACAGCCGTCCACATATCCCTGACGCAGTCTTGCAAGCGCCGCCTTTGTCTCCTCTGTCTGAAATCCGTCGTACCATACGCCGTCCTCGCCCTGAAGGAGCGAAGGGTAAGCATCCTGCCAAAACTCCGGAAGATAGTTGACATAAGGCGCATCCGTTCCGATAAATCCGGGCGCTACAACACCGTATGTATCACCGTTTTTGCCGTTGCCGTCAGGATCTCCGTCATGGAATGCCTTGAGCATTGCATAGTAATCATCATATGTTTTGATGTCGTTAATATCAATTCCCACCGCATCAAGCCACGCCTGCTTTACGTAGGTCACGCAGCCGTTTCCGTAGGAAGGCGCAAATCCGTATAAGCGTCCCTCGGAATCCTTTAAGTTCTTGTTGATGTCCGGAAGAATCATTCTGTTTTGGAAATCCGCATTGTCATAGGCATCCGCCATATCCCACAAAATACCGGTCGGCGCATACTGTTTAAACATGCTTGCCGACATAATCATTGCATCCGGGTAATCCCCGCTCGCAAAAAGACGTCCGACCGCGTCCTGATAGGCTGAGTGATCCATCTGCTGAATCGTTAAAGGAATGCCGACTGCCGCTTCCCACTGCTCCTTAAACTCTGCCTGTCCATTGTCAAGCGTTGTCGTCAGTGTGCCGTTTACCACAATGTTAATTCCCGTATCGCCAAGAATATCATGGTAATCCCCTTTTTCCGCTGCCGTATCTGCCGCGCCCGTTTCCGGGGATGCAGTATCTCCTGTTCCTGTGCTATTGCTGTCCGCCGCAGGCGTCGTTTCGTCCCCACCCTTTGCCCCGCACGCCGTAAGCGACGTGAGCATCGCGCCTGCTAAAAGGATTGCAATTAATTTCCTTTTCATAACGTAACCTCCTGATTTCGTTGTTTATTTTTTCTGCATGAATAGTTTATGCTTTTTTTATTTTATCACTGATACAAATGACATTTCTTCTGTATAGAAATTCACTTCTTGCGTTTTTTTAGATTTCAGACATTTACCTTCATTGGCAAGTATGATATTGTTTTAACAGTCAAATGCCAATAAACAATACGTATCACATATCAGGAGCAATTTATGCATGCCAATTTCAACAAAAGGTTGATTTCAGAATGCACAATTCAATAATTTGGTGATTGCCAATCGGATTTTTAGTGTGTTACACTCTCACTATCCGAACAGGAGAAGCCATTATGTGAGAAATAAAAACGAAGGAGGAGATTACAATGCCGCTTCCATTAAAGCCCGGATACAACTTCAGTTATACGCGTATGCGCCGTTCATCTAATTTTGAAATGACTTCCGCGGAAGCCTATACGGACTTTTATGGTCTTTCGTACATATTAGCCGGCGAACGGATTGTCTATTCTCCGGGATATACAGCAGTTTTGCAGGCGGGTGATGTCAATTTTATTCCGCGCAACGTATACACACGCGCTGCCTGCCCATCCAGCGAAGTGTTCGAAGCAGTCCTTCTGAAATTCACGGATCCGATGATTGAAGATCTCCTGACGCTTTTTAGCGCGGAAACCTATGAAGACCTATGCGGCGAATGTGTGATCCATTGCGAAAAGACAACACAGACAAAAGTCATAGCAATCCTAAACGACATAGAAAATGAGTGGAACCATTATAACAAATACTCCGAGCTGATTTTAAAGGGGCTGCTGCACCGGCTGATTATCACATGTCTGCGGGAACGCAAACTCGGCGGAATGCCGATACAGATTTTGGAGAAAAAGCACGAATGCCTTTCTGATGCCATAAAATACATCAAAACGCATCTTCACGAAAATCCCTCCCTAAAAGAAACTGCCGACTGCGTTCACGTTTCACCGTCCTACCTGTCAAAAATTTTTATCAGTCAGCTTCATACTTCTTTTTCCGATTTTGTGTTAAGCGAAAAAGTACAGTGCGCGCAAAAGCTCCTGATTAACTCCAAGCTGAGTATGACGCAGATTACGATGGAAGCCGGATTTTCGAGCAATGCTTATTTCAGCGATTGCTTTAAGCGTTGTACCGGACTTTCACCGACACAATTTCGAAAGGCGAACGGGGGTCTTTGCTGAAAACATAAAAATGTGGAGTCAACAGGCTTCCTAACGAAAGCCTTATTGCTCCACATCTTTACTTTTTTAATTTATTTTATGAAAATATCCCCTATCAAATCTAAAACAGCATTTTCTTCAGATTTTCCACTGCTTTTTCCATATAAGTTTTCAGGCTCCTGCCCTTGAATGCCATTGCTTTGATGCTGATTGACTGGTTTTTGCTGCCGACCGCAATGTCATTGCCGTGTGAGGCTGCGGTCCCTTTGCCGCGGATTACGACTGTCGCCTTGCCTTTGGCTGCGGCGTTTGTCCATATCACGTCGTAGAGCGACGGGTCTATCAGCTTATTTTTTACGCTCACTCTCACATAAACTGCGTTTTCGTCGTCCGGCGCATTTTGGGCGTCGGGATTGTTTCCTTCGGGCGTGTAAAATGCTGCGCCGTTGTATTCCAAATTCTTGAGCTTGTTTCCTGTCTTGTCGTGGAACGTTATCTTTGCTTTGGAGAGGTCGGCTGCGCCTTCGGCTTTTCTGACATAATATTCTCCCTCAATAACTGCGCCTTCGGCGAGCGTATAGCTGCCCTTAGGTGTGATTGTGACTTTGACCTTGGCATAGCTGTCACCCTCGGCTATCGTAATTTTTACCATATCGTCGGAAACATAGTCTGCGTCGTTTGCTGCTTTCGACGCTGTCGCCCATCTGTACGATACGTCGTAGTTGGACGCTTTGATTGTCATGCCGTCAACAGATACAATCGGTGCGGATTTGTATGCCTTATCCGCCTTAGCATATACCTTGTCGGGAACAGTGACTTCCGTGTTTTGTGCCGACAGCATTGCGGCTTTGATTTTGAAAGTCTTTGTGACTGTCGTGCTGCCTTTGTAGTTTCCGAGGAAGGTTATCCTGACTTCCGCATCTTTTGCGTCGCTGACTGTTTTGTTGCTGCCGTAAGTAACTTTGTAGTCAACGCCTTGCCTGAGGATTTGGTCGTCCGTTTGTGCTTCGGTCTCTCCGAGGTATTTTACCGAAAGATTGTCAACGGTTGTCCCGGAGGCTTTGTATTCGTACACTTTATTTTCATCAAAGGTCACTGCGAATTTGCTGCTGTCGCTAACCTTTAACGGATTGATTTTGAATGTTTTGTTTACCGTTCCCGTATATTCGCCCATACCTGTCAGCATAAATTGTACGGTTCCCGCGTTTGTAAGGCTGCTTGTACATACGGTGGTGAAGTCCTCTCCTTCCTTTAACAGTTTTGATGGGTCGGTTGAATCCGTTACCGCAATCACGCCGTTTTGGTTGTCCGCGCTTTGGAACAAGGACGTCAGGTTAATGGCTTTTGCGTCATAAACGGGCTGGAAATTCTTGTCAATGGTGACTGCAAACTTTTTCGCTGCACTCTTGTCGATTACTTTCACTTGAATGTCAAAACTGCTGCCTTCATAGCTGCCGATACCCTTTACGGTCAAAGTGTTAAACACACCTTCGGCTGTAACGTCTGTATATTTGCCTTTACTGTCGAGTCCTTCTCCGGTAAGCATATAATCTTTTGCCGTGAGTTTCTTTGTGCCATTTAAAATAACAGGTGCAATCTTTGTATTTGCCACAACGGTCATCTTTGTCGGGTGTTTCGTATCCGCGGCAATGTCTGCGTTGATGATTGTAAAGTTGACCATGTTGGAGGTTCCCGTAAAGTTTCCTTTGCCTTTCACGGTCAATGCTGCCGCGCTGCTGACCTTGGTGTTGTTTTTGTAGCTTATCGTGTAGTCGGTTCCTAATGTCAGAAGAGTCTCGTTGTGGTAAACCTCGACCGCCGGTTTGATTGCGGTTCCGGTATATTTGTAGCAGGGCTGGTCATTTTCGTCCAGTTTATAATAATCCGTAAAGCGGACGTATACGCCGGTTCTGCTGCCTGTTTTTTTGATTGGAACGACGATGTTGATAATGATTGTTTTCCCGTTTATGGTTACGTTTATCTTTAAGCTCAGGCTGCCGGGGTTCTCCTCTGTTGCCTCCACTTTTTCAACTACTTCGATGTCCCCGATGACTGCGTCGTCTCCGAACGCTTCCTGTATCGCGCCGTGAATGTCGTCCGTTGTCGTGTCGTTCGTAATTTCCAGCTTGCCGAGGGTATCTTTTATGGTGTTTTCCGCCTGTTCGGCATCCATATCAGGGTCCTGCTCCCCGCCTGTTTTCTCAATAGGCACTTGGATTTGTGCATTGCCCGTCTGCGCAGAGTCCTCTGTGCTTGTAATGGGTATCACGACATCAATGCTTCCCTCGCTGTCCGCGTCAGACGGACTGACTTTGACGTTCACTTCACCGATTGCAATGTCTTTCGGGCTGACGCCTGTTTCCTCCAATGCCTTGGCAACAGCGGCGGGAATGATTTCTTCTGCAATTTGGTTCGCAATATCCTGCGCGTTGTCATTTGTTACTTTTGTTCCCTCGAGCGCCTCCTCTACGGCTTTCTTTAATGCGTCCTGCACTGCGGCTCTGACGGTTTCCACTTTGTCAGCAGGCGTGGCGGGCAGTTTTTCAATTGTTTTGTTGAGTTGTGCGCGCTCTGTCTCGGTTCCGCACGTTATCACTACGGCTCCGGTGACAGTTCCTGCGCTGTCTGCCGTCGCGTCTGTTTTGGCAAAATCCTCAATGGTTATGCTGATGCCTTCACCGTCTATGCCTGCCTCCTCCAGTTCGGCTTTTACTGCATTGTTAATCGCTGTCTGTAAGCTTTCTTTTGTGGT
>CAMWNY010000123.1 GCA_947175775.1 uncultured Lachnospiraceae bacterium
GTTTGAGTTAAGACGCCCTGAGTATACAAAGGTGATTAAGTTTGGCGGAAATGTGGCATGCAGGGACGAGAACGGCAGAATGATATGGTATCAAGAAAATTACCAGTCTGTAAGGGCTGTTCCTTATGATTTGCCGATTGTCGGATATGGAAACGGCATTGTCGACACGCTTCGTGTATGGGATGCAGAGCCGATGGACTGCTTTAGCCTTGACTCGTTTGACAAGGGTGATTATCAGAAGGCAGTTGAGCAGACAAACCTTGCAAGAAATATCGTTGAGGTGCTTTATCCGAACGACAATCACGTATCCGGTAAGGAGCTTCGTTTAAAACAGCAGTATTTCTTTATTTCAGCTTCCGTGCAGACAGCGATTGAGAAATATATGTCAAAGCATGACGACATTCACAAATTCTACGAGAAGGTAACATTCCAGCTCAATGATACGCATCCGACGGTTGCGATTGCGGAGCTGATGCGTATTTTGCTTGATGAGTACGGCTTAGAGTGGGACGAGGCATGGGAGATTACGACAAAGACCTGTGCATATACAAACCACACGATTATGGCGGAGGCGCTTGAGAAGTGGCCCGTTGATTTGTTCCAAAGACTGCTTCCGAGAATTTACCAGATTGTTGAGGAAATTAACCGTCGCTTCCTGTTGGACATTGTAAACAGGTATCCGGAACCGGCGGACAAGATTAAGAAGATGGCAATTATCTCTGACGGTCAGGTAAAGATGGCGCATTTGGCGATTGTTGCAGGATACAGTGTAAACGGTGTGGCAAGACTTCATACGGAAATCCTCAAAAATCAGGAATTGAAAGATTTCTATGAGATGTTCCCGGCGAAGTTCAACAATAAGACAAACGGTATTACACAGAGACGTTTCCTGCTTCATGCAAATCCGTTGCTTGCAGACTGGGTAACGAATAAGGTTGGCGAGGACTGGATTGTGGACCTTCCGGTGATTGAGGGGATTGCGAAGTACGCTGACAGCCCAGCGGCACAGAAAGATTTTATGGAAATTAAGCGCAAGAACAAGGTGCGTCTTGCAAAATATATTAAAGAGCACAATGGCATTGACGTTGATCCGGATTCGATTTTTGACGTACAGGTGAAGAGACTGCATGAGTATAAGAGACAGCTTTTGAATATTCTTCATGTAATGTTTTTGTATAATCAAATGAAGGCAAATCCGAGCATGGAATTTTATCCGAGAACCTTTATTTTCGGTGCGAAGGCGGCTGCGGGCTATAAGAACGCGAAGCTGACAATCAAGCTGATTAACGCGGTTGCGGACAAGATTAACAACGACCCTGCAATTAAGAACAGGATTAAGGTTGTGTTTATTGAAAACTACAGGGTTTCCAATGCGGAGCTGATTTTTGCGGCTGCTGATGTTTCCGAGCAGATTTCTACGGCGTCTAAGGAGGCGAGCGGTACAGGTAACATGAAGTTTATGCTGAACGGTGCGCTGACGCTTGGTACGATGGACGGCGCAAATGTGGAAATCGTTGAGGAGGTTGGACTGGAGAACGCGTTTATCTTTGGCTTGAGCTCTGACGAGGTTATCAGATTTGAAAATCACGGCGGCTACAATCCGATGGATATTTATAATCACGACGCGGAGATTAAGAAGGTTGTTGACCAGCTTGTGGACGGCACTTATGCAAACGACAGGGAATTGTTCAGGAGTCTTTACAATTCGCTGCTCAATACGATTGACACGGATAAGGCGGACCGTTACTTTATCTTGAAGGATTTCCGTTCTTATGCGGAAGCGCATCAGAGAGTGGAGAAGGCTTATAAAAATACAAGCGGCTGGGCAAAGAGCGCAATGCTCAATGTGGCAAAGGTCGGCAAGTTCACATCTGACAGAACGATTCAGGAGTATGTCGATGATATTTGGCACCTTGATAAGGTAGAGATATAATATTTAAGAATCATTATTTGGAAATGCAAGTCTTCGGGCTTGCATTTCTTTGATGCATACGGGCGCCCAAAGGAAATATGTCATCAAACCGATAAATCGGTTCGCTGACGGGCGCCCGGTGCGGCGAGAAGTGGGGAAGGTCGTTCCCCTGCTCGGTTGCACATTAACATTTAAAAGAACATGTGTTTGATTACGTACAATCTGAAAAAGGAGGGAATATTCTTGGAGCAGAAGAAAAAGGAAAAGGCGGTTGTTTACAGGCAGACGCAGAGGGCGACCGGGGTCTTCGATATGTGGATAGAGACTTCGATTGCAAAACAGGCGCATCCGGGTCAGTTTATCAGTGTATATACGCAGAACCAGTCGGCGCTTTTACCGCGCCCGATTAGTGTTTGTGAGACGGACAAGGAAAAGGGAAGGCTTCGGATTGTTTACCGCGTGGCAGGAACAGGTACAAAAGAGTTTTCCGCATACAAGTCAGGGCATCAGATTGATGTCTTAGGCCCGCTTGGAAATGGGTTTCCGCTTGAGGAGGCAAAAGGAAAAAGGGTGTTTTTTGTTGGCGGCGGTATCGGGATTCCGCCCATGCTGGAGCTTGCAAAGGCGATTTCGGATGCAGTGTCGAAGGACATTCTTCTCGGCTACAGGAACAATGAGCTTTTTTTGGCGGAGGATTTGAAAAAGTACGGGAACGTGCATATTGCGACGGAGGATGGGAGCGTTGGAACAAAAGGTACTGTGATGGACGCGATTGCGGCGAACGGGTTGAACGCAGATATTATTTTTGCGTGCGGACCGATGCCGATGCTGCGCGCGATAAAGCAGTATGCAAAAGAACGGGATATTCCGGCGTATATTTCGCTTGAGGAGCGCATGGCGTGCGGTGTCGGGGCGTGTCTTGGGTGCGTGGTAAAGACGAAGGAAATCGATCATCATTCCCATGTAAACAACGCGCGGATTTGCACGGACGGTCCGGTCTATTTGGCAGAAAGGGTGGAAATATGATAAATACAAAGGTCAATATTGCAGGCGTGGAACTCAAAAATCCCGTGATGACGGCGTCGGGGACGTTCGGTTCGGGAATGGAATATGCGGAATTCGTCGATTTGAACAAGCTTGGTGCGGTGGTCACAAAGGGCGTGGCAAATGTGCCGTGGGAGGGCAATCCGACGCCGCGCGTGTGTGAAACGTACGGCGGAATGTTAAACGCAATCGGGCTGCAAAATCCGGGGATTGACGTGTTTATCCGGCGGGATATTCCGTTTTTGAAGCAGTTTGACACGAAAATCATCGTCAACGTATGCGGACGCTCGGCGGCAGATTATGTGGAGGTTGTGGAAAAGCTTTCCGACCAGCCTGTTGATTTGCTGGAAATCAATGTTTCCTGCCCAAATGTAAAGCATGGAGGCATTGCGTTCGGACAGGACCCAAAGTGTCTGTCTGAGATTACGAAGGAAATTAAGGCAAAGGCAAAGCAGCCGATTATCATGAAGCTTTCGCCGAACGTGACGGATATTACGGAAATGGCAAAGGCGGCGGAGGAGGCGGGCAGCGATGCCGTTTCCTTGATTAATACGTTAACGGGAATGAAGATTGACATACACAAACGTACATTCGTGCTTGCGAACAAGACAGGCGGATTGTCGGGACCTGCGATAAAGCCTGTTGCGGTGCGCATGGTGTATCAGGTAGCAAATGCCGTGAAAATCCCGATTATCGGTATGGGCGGCATTGCGAATGCGGAGGACGCGGTTGAGTTTCTGCTTGCGGGAGCGACGGGGGTTGCAGTAGGCGCGATGAATTTTGTCAATCCGTATGCGACAGTTGAGGTCGTGGACGGAATTGCGGAATATATGAAAACATACGGAATTGAAGACCTTACGGAGATAATTGGCAGTGTAAAGTAATATTTGAGCCCTCTCGGACATACACTTAACTACTAGGAGATAGAAGGATGGATATGGGAGGGCTTTTCTATGGAGCTTTTGAAAAAAAATATTCACACCGAACGGATAAAGGCGAAAGCGCTTTTGCAGATACCACTCGAGGAGGACGTCAATGTTTCGGACACTAAGCCTGACGTGGCGCGTATTGTTTGCTGCAGCGGGCGCGTGAAGGTCGATGAAATTAAGATGGGAATGAACAAAATCTGGGTGAAGGGCAGATTGGAATTTCAGGTGATGTACCAGGCGGAGGGGGCAGGCGCCGACCTTTCCGGTATGGAGGGGGAAATTCCGTTTATGGAGGAAATTTACCTTGATAAGATGGAGGGGCAGGACCGTGTCATCTGTAAGGCGCAGCTTGACGATTTGCGTGTGCAGATTATTAACTCGAGAAAGCTCAATGTGCAGGCGGTAATCAGCCTTGAGCCGAAGGTAGAGGAAACCGTGTCCGAGGAAATCTGTACGGAACTTGAAGGGCTTGAAACAGGCGGAATGGAAGGCGGTTTGGAGTACCGCAAAAAGAAGTTGGATTATCTTGAAACCGTGGTAAAGAAGCGGGATTTGCTGCGCATCCATGAAGAAACGAAGCTTCCGGCGGGAATGCCGGATATGGGGACTGCGATTTGGAAAAGTATGGATATTGCGCAAATCAGTTTTAAGGCAACGGATGAAAAGCTTGCGGTAAACGGTGAAATGAATGTCTTTGTGGTGTACCGCGAGGATAGTTCAGATAAAATAAACTGGTATGAAGCGACGGTGCCGTTTAGCGGAAACGTGGAATGTCAAAACAGCCGCGAGGGAATGCTTGCGGACGTTTCTTACGACATTGGGCACGAGGAAATCAGTATCCGTGACGATTCGGACGGGGAGCCGCGCATCATCGGGATTGAGGCGGCGCTTGAGCTGGAAATCAAGCTCTACGAGCGGGAACAGGAGCAGGTTGTCGCAGATGTGTACGGGGTGAGCTGCGAAGTCAACGCGGTCACGGACAGCCGCAGCTTCCGCGATTTGTTAGCGGATATGAATATCGAGGAAAAGCTGGCGCGCAACATCAAGCTTGAGGATTCGGAGAGCAAGGTGCTGCAAATCTGCCACTGTAATGCGCGTGCCGTGATTGAGGACATTGTGTTTGAGCAGAATGAAGCCCGGATAACGGGGGCGGTAGAGTTAAAGATTTTATATACGACGAGTGCAGAGGGGCAGGCGATTTGCTCCGTGCATGACAGCCTGCCGTTTGAGATTACAAGAGAGCTTGAGGGCGTGGACGGCGCGGATATTGAGCAGTATACGACGGACGTGCAGCTTACGCAGCAGAATGTCAGCATTAAGGACAGCGCGCAGCTTGAGTGGCGCGGTATGCTGAATATCCGTTTGCTGATTTATGACAGCAAGAGTGAGGCGATTTTGACGGATTTGAAGCTTTCACCGATACCGCCCGAGGTGCTTGAGGGACTGCCGGGATTTGCAATTTATTATGTAAATAACGGCGATTCACTTTGGCAGATTGGAAAGAAATATTATGTGAGCGTGGAGCGCATTAAGGAGATTAATGATCTGACGGACGATGTGGTTAAGGCGGGCGACAGGTTGTTGATTGTGAAATAGTGAAAATCGAGTAGGGGAATGACTCTATCCCCTGCTCGCCGCGCGTTCCGTGTTTGCATGGGGCTGTGCATAAAAAACAGGCAGGTAAAATCATTTTGATTTCATCTGCCTGTTTTGCATTGTCTAAAGCAACTGTGTATATAATGTTGAATGTGTGCGCGCCGGCACACGCTATTTATTCTGCCTTAGAAACAACAGTTCCGTCCTCAGAGGTTGTAACCTTCTCCTCTTCCTGTGGCTTCATCAATTTGTCAAAGCCTTCAAGCACTGCGTCATAAGTACGCTTTGAAATGTCGGGAAGCTTTCCGCCCCAAGTCTTTTCTGCCTGCTCGTATCCCTTTAAGAACGCGTCGCGCATTTTCTCAAGGTTCTTTGAATCGCTTCCTGCAAGTGCAGTCGCAAATGAAAGTATACGCTCAGAAGTCTGCTTTACGCCCCAGTAGCCATCCTCAGAGATGTCCTTCTGTGCCTGCGCTTTTGTCTCCGCGTCAACCGTGAAGTTGCCTTTTGCAAGGAACTGCCAAATGTTGTTTGCCGCGCCGAAGGTGTTTGTCTGCTTTGAAATCATGTCCTGTACAAGACTGGTAAGCTGTGACTGGCGCTTCTCCTGATCAGCCTTTAACTGCGCTACAATTGCCTTTCTGTCATCTTCAGAAAGTTTGGTCTTGTCATAAACCGCAGCAGAGTTGCTGTTGGGTTTTGTGGTTTCTGTTTTGTCCGTTGTAGTATTGTTTTTATCGGTTGTTTCTGTAGTTGTCTTGTCTGCCTCCGGCTTCGTTGTGACGGGTGCCTTGTCCTTCGCTGTTGTACCGGTTGCATAGACATTGCTGATGTCGTTGCTGTTAATTCCTGTTACGCTCATGGGTATCCCTTCCTTTCCAATATTGAACCATCCGTGGTTGCTTTTATGTTTCTGTATGCTGTCTGTATAATCAAACAGAACCGGCATACTTCCATTTTATTGTATATCGGCGGGCGTGAGAGAAAAGTTTATAGTTGTAAATGATTTTTTTAAAAAACTTTTCTTGTTTTTCCTGTAATTCTTTTTGTAAATGGTGTTTCTATTTTGTATCAATAATGTTAGAATAGAAAAAAGATATATTTTTAACAAAAGCGTAGTGTTTTGAGATAGTAGGTGATATACGATGAAGAGGTTGAAACAAGCGGTATGGCTGGTGGTGGCTTTACAGATGCTCCTTGTGATTTATGTTGCGGTGACGTTTAAAGTGGACGACATGACGCTCGTAAAGGGAGAGGTTTTTGATTTTAATACAGGGTGGACGGTGTGCCGGGAGGACGGCAGGCGCGTTGAGGCGGTGAGCCTTCCTTATACGGATACAAGCAATGCATATGAGACGGTGGTCATGGAAAACACGATACCAAAGGAATTTGCGGGTCTTACCATGCGTTTTTTGACGGCGGATAAACAGTTTCGGGTGTTTGTGGATGGCGAAGAAATTTACCAGTTTGGAATGCATGACGTAAGGAGCTTCGGGCATACGGCAGGAAGCGTGATGAATTTCGTGGATATTCCGCAGACGCTTGATGAGGGGCAGATTCGGATTGAAATGACATCGCCGTATGACAACTATGCTTCCTATATAAATACGATTG
>CAMWNY010000124.1 GCA_947175775.1 uncultured Lachnospiraceae bacterium
GTTATTGCAGCGGATACGGAGCGCGATAATTGGAAGTCGGCACAGGAGGCAATGGAGTATGGTCTGATTGACAGGGTAATTGCTGACAGGGAAGATCAAAATAAGGAAGCATAGTGATTGGCAATATAGTTGAAACAATCGTAATGAATAGATTTTAGAGGGAGAAGTAGGGATGGCAGGAAAAAGCACTGAAGGAAGAGTAAGATGTTCTTTCTGTAACAAAACGCAGGACCAGGTCAGAAAGCTGATAGCAGGACCGGCAGGTGTCTATATCTGTGATGAATGCGTGGATATTTGTGCTGATATTATTGAGGAGGAATACGAGGAAGAAGAAACCATAGATGGTGACTTTGATATCAACCTTTTAAAGCCTGTAGAGATTAAAGAGTTTTTGGATGATTATGTTATCGGGCAGGAAGATGCAAAAAAAGTATTGTCAGTGGCGGTTTATAATCACTATAAGCGTGTGACGGCAGAGAAGGATTTGGATGTTGAGCTGCAAAAGAGCAATATTATTATGATAGGACCGACTGGTTCCGGTAAAACATATCTTGCGCAGACACTTGCAAAAATCATCAATGTGCCGTTTGCAATTGCAGATGCCACGACACTGACAGAGGCAGGATATGTAGGTGAAGATGTTGAGAATATCCTTTTAAAGCTGATACAGGCGGCTGACTATGATATAGAGCGTGCGCAGTATGGCATTATTTATATTGACGAAATCGATAAAATTACGAAAAAAAGTGAAAATGTATCGATTACAAGAGACGTATCAGGTGAAGGCGTACAGCAGGCACTGCTGAAAATCGTAGAGGGCACTGTGGCAAGTGTGCCGCCCCAGGGAGGCAGAAAACATCCGCATCAGGAGCTGATACAGATTGATACGACGAATATTTTATTTATATGTGGAGGTGCGTTTGACGGGCTTGATAAGATTGTTGAAAACAGACTTGACCGCAAATCAATCGGCTTCAATAAAGATATTGCTGAAAAGTCTACAAAGGACATTGGAGCCGTGTTTAAGCAGGTGACGCCACAGGATTTGACCAAATATGGTCTGATTCCGGAGTTTGTAGGTCGTGTGCCAATTAATGTATCGCTTGAAGGCTTGGATAAAGAAGCGCTTGTGCGTATTTTAAAGGAGCCGAAGAGTGCGTTAATTAAGCAGTATCAGAAGCTGTTTGAGTATGATGACGTAAAGCTTAACTTTGAACCGGAAGCGATTGAGGCAATTGCGGAAAAGGCGCTTGAGAGAAAGACGGGGGCGAGAGGTCTTCGTTCCATCATGGAAAGTATTATGATGGATGTGATGTATGAGATTCCTTCTGATGATACCATAGAGGCATGCGTTATCACAAAAGAGGCAGTAGAGGGAACAAGCCAGCCTTTCATAGTACATCGTGAAGCAGTGCACACGGAGCGGGAGAAAAAGGCGAGATAATTGCATTGAGTAAAAGGGCAATCCGCTTACGGATTGTCCTTTTTGTTCAAATTTTAGGATTGGAAGGATTACGCAAATGGAAAAATTTGAATTACCAATGGTGGCGCTGCGCGGGCTTACGGTAGTGCCGAATATGATTATACATTTTGATTTGAGCAGGGAGATGTCCAAGAACGCAGTGCAGAAGTCGCTCAACGAGGATCAAAGAATATTTTTGGTTGCGCAGAGAGACGAAAATGAGGAAAAATCCACAATGGAAACACTTTTCCATATTGGAACAGTTGCCAATATCAAACAGGTGACAAAGCTTCCGAATAATATTGAGCGTGTGATGGTTGAAGGCGCTGCCAGAGCGAAGCTTATGGAAGTGAAGGATTATGAGGGCGTGTTTTTTACGGCAGTTATTGAGGAAATCGATGAAGATGTAAATGATGTTGATTTGGTTTGTGAGGAGGCGCTAAAACGTTCGCTGAAAGAGGTGTTTGCGACATATGTGCGTTTTTATCCCAAAGTTGGGAAAAGTCTCGGAAAGTATTTTGAGGAAGAAAACACATTGCGCTTTTTGGTGAATCAGGTGTTGATTAATACACCCTTTTCCTATGAGAAAAAGCAGCAAATTCTTGAAATAGAGAATTTAGGCGGTCAGTGTGAAGCGCTTGTCAGCCTGATTATGAATGAGGCACAAATTGCGTCAATCAGAACGCAGCTGGCAATGAAAGTGAAAGAAAAAATAGACAAGAACCAAAGGGACTATATTCTTCGGGAGCAGCTTGAGTATATACAGGATGAGTTAGGCGGGGATGACAAAGGTTCGGAGGCAGCGCAGTTTGAAGAGGCTGTTCAAAAGATGAAAGCAGGCGATGAGGTAAAAGAGAAAATACGCAAAGAGATTGCGCGTTTTCAGAAAATCACCAATTCCAGCTCGGAGAGCGCGGTGGAAAGAGGATATATCGAGACGCTTTTAGAGCTTCCGTGGGACAAGGCATCAAAGGATTACAACGGTATTGAACATGCAGAGGAAATTTTGGCACGCGATCATTACGGTTTGGAAAAGGTGAAGGAGCGTATTATTGAGTATCTTGCGGTGCGCAGTTTGACACATAAAGGCGATACGCCGATTTTATGCCTTGTAGGACCGCCGGGAACCGGAAAAACCTCTATTGCAAAGTCGATTGCCGAGGCGCTTCACAAAAAGTATGTGCGTATTTGCCTTGGCGGAGTGCGTGATGAGGCGGAGATACGCGGTCACAGAAAAACGTATGTGGGAGCAATGCCTGGACGCATTGCGGCAGGCTTAAGGCAGGCAGGCGTGTGCAATCCGCTGATGCTGCTGGACGAAATCGATAAGGTGAGTAGTGATTATAAAGGGGATACGCAGTCTGCATTGCTTGAGGTGCTTGATCCGGAACAGAATTGTCATTTTCGCGATCATTATGTGGAACTGCCGATTGACTTATCGAAGGTTTTGTTTATTGCAACGGCAAATGATGCAGGAAATATTCCAAGACCACTGCTTGACCGCATGGATATAATCGAGGTGTCAAGCTATACTGCAAACGAGAAATTTCACATTGCAAAAGAGCATTTATGGAAGAAGCAGTTGGGACGAAACGGACTGAAGGAGTCTCAAATTACAATCAGCGACAATGCGATGCGCGGTATTATTGCGAGCTATACAAGGGAAGCGGGAGTGCGCAGTTTGGAAAGAAAGCTTGGGACGGTATGCAGAAAGGCAGCTTTGGAAATACTCAAAAGCAAGGACCGAAAAGGAAAGTGTATCAGGGTTGATGCAAAGCGCCTTGAGAAATATTTGGGAAAACCAAGGTATCATGAAGATATGGCAAATGAAAAAGACGATGTAGGTATCGTGAGAGGCCTTGCGTGGACCAGTGTTGGCGGTGATACGCTTGAAATAGAGGTAAACGTTATGCCTGGAAAGGGTGAAGTGGAGCTTACCGGAAAGCTTGGAGACGTAATGAAAGAGTCCGCAAAGACAGGGCTTAGTTATATTCGTTCGATAGCGCCCCAATATAACATCAAACCGGAGTTTTTTAAGGAAAATGATTTTCATATACATATTCCGGAAGGAGCGGTTCCAAAAGACGGACCATCTGCAGGAATCACAATGGCGACAGCGGTGCTTTCGGCAGTTACAGATACGCCGGTAAAAGCGAAGGTTGCAATGACGGGTGAGATTACGCTTCGGGGAAGAGTGCTTGCAATCGGAGGTTTGAAGGAAAAGCTTTTAGCGGCAAAAACGGCGGGAATGAAAACCGTAATCGTGCCAAAAGAGAATGAAAAAGATGTCGTTGAGATTGCAGGAGAGATAAAATCAGGCATGGAAATATGCTTTGTAGAGTCAATGGACGAAGTGATAGAAAAAGCTTTTGTTACAAATAGGAGAAAAACGAATGGTAATAAAAAAAGTAAGTCTTGAAACCGTTATCGGGGTTACAAGCAAAATACCGGAAAATCAGATGCCTGAGATTGCCTTTGCGGGCAAAAGTAACGTAGGAAAATCGTCTCTGATCAACGCACTGATGAACAGAAAGTCGTTAGCGCGTACCAGTGCGCAGCCGGGAAAGACGCAGACCATTAATTTCTATAATATCAATGACGATTTGTACTTTGTGGATTTGCCCGGGTACGGTTATGCAAAGGTAAGCCTTGAGGCGAAAGAAAAATGGGGAAAAATGGTAGAGCGCTACTTAAAAAAATCAAGGCAGCTTCGGGCGGTATTTTTGCTGATTGACATCCGTCATGATCCGTCCGTAAACGACAGGCAGATGTATGAGTGGATTTGTGCAAACGGCTATCATCCGATTATCATTGCGACAAAGCTGGATAAGATTAACCGAAGTCAGATTCAAAAGCATATTAAAATGGTAAAGCAGGGATTATGTGTAGATAAAAATACGGTTGTCATTCCCTTTTCGGCAGTTTCAAAGCAGGGACGCGATGAGATTTATGCGTTGATTGATAAAATAATATCAAATGAGGAGCATAACATGCAAAAAGACGCGGAGGAAGAGTAGCATATGAGTCAGGATATGAAATCAATTATCAAAGCATTGACGAATCTTGCGTTTTCTTTGGTTGTCCTGCTTTTGTGCATCTTTTTGATACCAAAACTGATTATGCTTTTTATGCCGCTTCTGATTGGCTGGTTAATATCCTGTATTGCCAATCCGTTTGTGGTATTTTTGGAAAGTAAAATTAAGATACGCAGGAAAGCGGGAACGGTTGTCGTAATTGTGGCGGTAATTGCCATGGTAAGCGGTATCGGATACGCGGTATGTTCTGTTTTGTTCCGCCAAATTTATGGATTTGTCAAGGAACTGCCCGATATGTGGGAACTTTTAGTGAATGACCTTGACAGTTTTGCTTCCCTTGCAAATCAATATATGGGAGGTGTTGCGCCAAATCTTACGGAATTTTTCAACAGCATTGCCGTATCAATTGGAGAAGCGATAACGGCGCTGCCTTCCAAATTGGATTTTGATACCTTTGGCGGTATGGGAACGATGGTGGGAAACATTGCTAATGTGGCGATTTCCGTGATAATGACAATGCTTTCGGCATACTTTTTTATTGCGGACAGAGAGTGGCTTTACAGGGCGCTTGACAAAATTGTTCCTAAAAGCATTGCCCAAAAATATGATGTGTTTTACCGAAGCTTAAAACAGGCCGTGGGCGGATATTTCAAGGCGCAGCTGCGCATTGAGGTTTGGATGTATCTTTTGATGCTGCTAGGTCTTACCGTATTACAGGTACGGTATGCCCTTTTGATTGCCCTTTTAATTGCAGTGATTGATATTCTGCCGTTTTTTGGAAGCGGAGCCGTACTTGTGCCGTGGGCAATTGTAACGGCGCTTAGCGGAGATTATATGCGCGCAGTCGGTTTTCTTATTATATGGGGCGCAGGGCAGCTGTTTCGTCAGCTTATTCAGCCCAAGATTATGGGGGATTCCATTGGAATGGAACCGATTCCGACGATTATTCTGCTGTTTATAGGCTATAAGATGGCAGGCGTGATTGGAATGCTTGTTGCGGTGCCGATTGGAATTATTGTAGTGAATATGAATGATGCGGGCTTTTTTGACACATCAAAGCAGAGTGTGAAGATTCTTGTGACACAGCTGAATCGGTTTCGGAAACTAAGCAAAGAAGATTTGCAGATATTGGAAAAAAACAATAAGGAGTAAACGGATGCGAAACTTTAAAATAATACTCCAATACGAAGGGACACGCTATCAGGGCTGGCAGCGGCAGGATTCCACAGAGAACACGATACAGGGAAAGTTAGAGGCAATTCTTGGAAAAATGACAGGGAAAGGCTTTGTGCAGGTGAATGGCTCGGGGCGCACGGATTCAGGTGTACATGCGCTGGGGCAGACAGCAAATTTTAAGATAGAGACGGATATGATGCCGCAGGATATTTTATGCTATATCAACCGCTATCTTCCAGAGGATATTGGCGTGATTGATATTCGCGAGATGCCGGAACGTTTTCATAGCAGGTTAAATGCAAAAAAGAAAACGTATGTTTATCGTATTTGGAATTCGCCGCTGCCTTGCGTGTTTGAACGGCGGTATGTATATGAGCTTGAAGAATTACTTGACGTCAGTGCGATGCAAAGAGCAGCGGCGCATTTAATAGGAAAGCATGATTTTAAAGCTTTTACATCCACAAAGAGAAGTAAAAAATCAACCGTGCGCACGATTGAACGCATTGATATGGAAAAAAGAGGAAATGAGCTGGTGATTACCTATCAGGGAGACGGCTTTTTATATCATATGGTGCGGATTCTGACAGGAACGTTAATAGAAGTCGGTCTGCATAAGCGTGATGAGCATTCAGTGCAAATGCTTTTGGAAAAGGGAACGAGGGAATTGTCAGGTACACTTGTTCCTGCGAAAGGGCTTTGCCTTGTGGCAGTGGAATATTAATCAAGACTTGCACTTTTTGCATAGTTTGGTATACTGTAAAGGGATTATGTATAGAGAAAGGCGGGAGCTGTAATGGAACTTGAAATTGATGTAAAGGTAACGTCATCAGATCTTTACGATTATTTGCTGTATCATACATATACAGGTTTTTCCGGTATGCTCGGAACATTGGTGGGTGTTTTCCTAATCATGGCATTCCTGTCAACAAAATATGTAATTTATTTGATTGCAGGTATTGTGCTGATTGCCTACATGCCCTGTTCCCTTTTTTTGAAGGCAAAGCAGCAGGTTATAAACAATCCCGTGTTTAAGAAGTCCCTTCATTATAAAATGACAGAGGAAGGAATCAGCGTATCCCAGGGAGAAAACGAGGAGACGCAGAGTTGGGAAAGCTGTGTAAAGGCAGTTTCAACAGGCAGAAGCATTATCCTCTATACGTCGAGAACAACTGCTTCTATTTTCCCAAAAAGAGATTTAGGAGATAAAAAAGAAGCGTTGATACAGGCAATATCAACACATATGCCGCCCAAAAAGGTGAAAATCCGTTTTTAGGAAAGGACCGGAGCGAAAAATATGGAATCAATGATTGAAACGACAAGTCCGAAGGAAACCTTTGAAGCGGGCAGGCAGCTTGGACTTTTGGCGCAGTCCGGTGAGATTTATATTTTAAACGGCGATTTGGGTGTCGGAAAGACAG
>CAMWNY010000125.1 GCA_947175775.1 uncultured Lachnospiraceae bacterium
GCAATAGACTGCTGCATATCCGGCATCTTATCAAAAATTCCTTCCAGCGTACTGCCTGAAATCTCTCCCGAACCGAATGCCCCTGCCAACTGCTGCATTACCTGCGAAATTTCCTTTTCATCTCCTCCCGTAATTGCCATCTGTTTTTGTATCAGGTCCGCAAACGCAACAATTTCTTCCGAACTGCCGAACGCATCATCTGCCTCTGTACCAAAACCGATTACCGCCTGCGCCATTCCTCCAAAGGAGCCGCGCGAATCCTGCGCCGCCGCATAAACCATGTTTACAAGCTCATCCGTAGACTGCTTCCCGTCATTTACCCTGTTCAGCTGTGTAACCGTTTGGGTCATTTCATCGGATACATTGACTACATTTTTCAAGTTATCAACTGTAGCATACTTCGTGACAACATCTTTTACCATTGAACCCAGTTTATTTGCCTGCTGTACTCCCTCTTGAATCATTCGGTTAAACTTACTCTGTTCCCTGATATTATCCCGAACGTAGCGTTCCGTTCCGCTGACTGTCTGTGATAACCGCGAATATGCACTGTTAATAGCAGAAACATCCATATTCTGCATCGCTTCACTTAAATTATTTTGTTCCTGGACCGCAGTATTTAATTGACTCCGCAATTGTTCCAGGTTTGTATTTACTGCCGTTGTTCTCATAGACGCAGGCATATTTTCCATTTGTTGAATCCGTTCCCGCAGAGTGTCCATTCTTCCGGCAAGCGAACTCAAATCCTGAAATGCTTCCCGCGGCAGCAAACTTGTGTTCTGTGCTTGCGCTGCAATTGCACTCTGCGCACTGCTTAGCTGTCCGAGCATGCTGTTTGCACTTTGCAGCTCCTGCTGAAATCGTTCCGTTCCAGTACTTGTGAATACCTCCAAATCGTCTGTTTCCCATATAACAGGTATCCTAACCTCTGGCGGTGTCGAAAGAATTGGCGGTACGGCATTTACAAATGCTGTTAGCATGTTCATAAATGTATTAATATTACTAACCACTACCTCCGTTTGAGTCGATGACATCTTAATCACCTGCCCTTCCTTAATGTTTTCTCCTTGCCTTGCTTTCCGCTTTTCTCTTTTCTTTCCTGTCATTCTCGACCTTAATTTTAATTGCCGCAATGACAAACGCCTTTTCCTGTTCATCCATTTCCAAAAAAACAGACGGCAGAATATGAAGCTTGTGAAGGGCATAGTAAGCATAATTTGCCTCACCGTCACCCTCCTCAATTAGTTTTTTGCTTCATCCACCTTATCGTCCATCGTCTTGGTGAACCCTTGGAAATTCTGCAGCCAAACGGAAAGCTCCTGATATTCCCCTGCATTATCCACCATCGCATACACCAAATCTTCCGGCGTCATCACTCCATAGCTGTCCTGAAGCTCCTTATCATACAAATCAGGATAAACAACCGACGCAGCAATCATCTTAGCCAAATACTCCGATGTTTTCACCTTCGGACGGAACATATTCGGTTTTCCCTTGACCTGAACCTCCATCGTACAGGCATCCCGTATCTCCTCGTTCTCCTTTGCGGAAATCTTCTTGAACTCCCATTCAAGCGGCTTTCCATTTTCGTCCCGCAGACTCTCCGTAGGTGCAAATTTCTCATTTTTCTGTGCAATTTTATTGGCTTTCATAAACCGACTAAATTTAGACATATTCTCTCTTTCCTTTCTATTGAAACTTTATTTGATGCAGCCCCCTGTAGAAGGGGGCGCTGTTTAATTTGTCAGAAATCCCGTAAGCTCCGCAAACGACTCCGGCATTGAGAAGTCCTCAAAGGTAAACTCCATATCCTCCTCCAAATACTCCTCTCCTGCATTGAACTTTGCAAGAATGCCTCCGTTAATATTGCAGTCCTTCAGAATAATTGTCTGTCGTCCCGCCTCACTTGTCGGGTCCTCATTCGTAATCTGCATGTCAAAATAAATATCCTCGCCCGTTTCCTTATAATCAATCATCATCTGTCTGAAAATGCTTGTATTATAATGGAACGTCGCCGAACCGGTTCCCTTCCATCCGGTCGCCTTATTTCCTTTTCCCGTTTTTCCGAGAATCGGCACTTCCGTCTTTGTCTTTTCAATCTTGGCTTCAATGCTGATTGCCTGCATAAAATTGTAACGGCGCGAACCGATTGTAACAAAACACTCCGCAAGCGACGCGCTAAGCGTGTCCTTTCCTTTCATAACCACATTATCCATTGTTTCCTGCCTCCTATCCGACGGTAACCGTCATATAAAGTTTGCCCATAGCGTTCACAACCGTGATGCTGCCCGTTACGACAACCGATTTCTTCGTGTCGCCCTGCACGACTGCCACGTCGGAATCGCTAAAGTTTTCAATTGCTCCCAAGTCCTGAAGCTGCTGCCGTATCTTCACAAGATCCGACCAAAGCGAAACCCTGCCGGACGCATTGTTGGGTACAACACCCAAATACTTTGTGTTGAACAGCACCGCATCATCATTTCCCAGCTGGTCAATTACACGGATGGTCTGATTGTCCTTAAAAACTGCACCGCAGTCGTCCGTTGTCGTAACCATGCTGTTAATGTCCTCCAAAACCCGAATATCCGCATTCACATTATGCAGGATAAACTCACCGTTTTTTACAGCCTGCTTCAGTCCGTTCTGCGTAAAATTCGTATCTACGGAAAACTCGCCGTCATACTTTTTGTTTTGGCAGGACTTGTTGACTGCGCATCCTGCTTCGGCTCCGGTTACCCAGTACACCAGGGATGCCGCACTCCAGCCGCTGTCGCTTGTTTCATTTGCGACATTAATTACACCCATGTAATCCGCCTGCGCACGATGGAGCACCAGCTGGAACTTGATACCCATTTCGTCCCTCAGACGCTTATTGAACGCGATGTAAAGCTTCTTTGTAACGTCGTCCTCCGTCACAACGCCCATTGTGTTGTAAGAATATGCCTCAATCAAATCGAGATACGCCTGATGCGCCGTCCCGTCAACCGCCTTATTTGTGCCTCCCGTCAGGGGTGTGGCTGCGGTTTCCTCAAGGCTTGCGTCCTTTTTAAATACCACATAATCGTTGTCTGACAATGCCGCTGCTTCCGTAACTGTCTGACTGTCAACCTTTGCCGTTCCCAAATACGTTGCCACGTCAAACGCGTTTTCCACATCTGCATTTGCCTGAATCACAATCTTTAAGTCATTGCCGCGCACACCGCTGTACTTTGCAGACGCATATGCGTTCGACGCTTTTTCGCCGCCTCCGTTAAGACGGTATGCGTACATTGTCTTTGCTCCCATAAAGAGATCCCTAAGACCCTTGAGCTTTTCACTGTCATAAGCATAGCCCAATAATTTCTGACTGTTCTTCTGAAAGTCCTCTCCTGTAATTTCAAAAATTGTTCCTTCCTCGCCCCAGTCCAATTCAAGCGGCATTGTAACAATACCCCTGTCAGAAAGCTGCGCGGATGCGGATGCCGCAGATACAAAATTGATATACGCACCCGGAAGTTCCTTATTCTGTGTAATAAAACTGCCTCCACCTAAAGCCATCTACTTCACCTTACCTTTCAAATAGTTTTCAATTGTTTTCTCCACGTCCTGAAACGTGTACTTTTTGCCGTCAGCCAAAACCGCATTTACCAAATCTTTTCTGTCGGCGTAGCGTTGTGACGCCGCAATCTGTTCTTTTGTGAACATCTGTTCTTTGTTTTTGACATCTGACATACTGTTCTCTGTCTTTTTCGCTGTTGCCATATATACCTCCTAATTCATGTTGATACCTGTTTTCATGCTTTCCATAGGTACCTGCTGCTGTGACTTGCTGACAAAGCAGTCATAATTTACAAAAAATTTCAGAATGCCGTCAGTTATTTCACACTTCATTTTTGTCCCCCTCATCGGTTTCTCTTCACCGGAAACCATAATATATTCCAAACACTGCAGCAGCCGCTCTGCCGTATCGGTACATTCCTTTTGTTTTTCTTCCGTTTTTGGAATATACCGCACACACAATCTGTTCTGCCTGAAATACCGTTTTCCCACGAAAAGGGTTTCCGCAAGGTCGGGACAGGTAATGAAGAAACCGGCATCCTGCGACCCTTCCTCCGTATGGATTGCATAACCGTCTCCAAATGCTTCCTTCAAGGCAGCTTTGACTGCCGCAATGATTAACTCTACCATTTCAAACACCTCTCCATTCTTTTTTGTGATAATCCTTCAGGCGGTCCGCGGGAGCAAATCCCATCTTCAACATCAATCTCCACCATCCCTTTCACCTCCTCAATCGGTTCAACGTTTGTTTTTGATTGTTAAGCACATTTTACACACTTATTTTGTGTTTGTCAATCACTTTTTGTAATTTTTTTGTGCTTGACAATCGTTTTTTCAAATGCTACTATTAATGAAAAGGGATAGGAGGTCACAAAAATGACGATTGGAGAACGCCTTCGGTATATCCGAAAAGTAAAACTTGGCTTTAAAAACTGCGATGATTTCGGCGCTAAAATCGGACTGTCCGGCTCCAACATCAGAAATATAGAGAACGGACGCATCAATATTACGGACCGTGTTATCTCAAATCTCTGCAATGTCTTTTACATTAATGAAGACTGGCTGCGCAACGGCGGTCCCGATGAAGAAATCTTCGTGGAAATGACGCAGGATGAAGAACTGGAAAAATGTACGCAGATGCTGCTTGATTCGGATGGCGACCTGATTGCCGATTTGATAAAGAATTTTATTGTTGTATATCAGAATTTAGACAGCAATTCCAAACAGGTTCTCAAAAATGTTGCAAACGAACTGCTTCTGCCTAAAAAGAATGAAACTGCACAGGCAGAACCTGTTGTCAGCGAACCTCCGCACATTGAAATGCGGCTTATCAACTATTACTACCGACTCGCATCGGCAGGTACCGGACAGCTCATCTTTGACATGCCGCCCACGAAGCGGATTGAAATACCGAATATGCCGGCATATAAACGAGCCGATTATGCCATCGGCGTAAACGGCAACAGTATGTTCCCGGTATACAAAGACGGCGATACACTTCTTATCGAAATGACGGATGAAATTGAAATCGGGGAAATCGGTATCTTTTTGGTAGATGGGGAAAGTTATGTGAAAAAGCTTGGGAATGGCGAGCTGATTTCGCTGAATCCGGAATTTAAAAATATTACGCTGACAGAAAGCTCAAGATGCATGGGGAAGGTTATCGGGATTTGGGATGTAAAGAATTAAGGGGGTTATCGATATGGCACTACCACAGGAAAAAATGTATACAATCGAAGATATTTACGCGCTTCCAGAAGGGCAGCGGGCAGAGTTGATTGACGGGCGGATGTATATGATGGCGCCGCCGAATACAAATCATCAAAGAGTTTCATACGCTCTAGGGAGAAAAATTTCTGACTACATTGATAAAAAGAAAGGTTCCTGTGAGGTATTTCTTGCACCATTTTCCGTATTTCTGAATAAAGATGACCACAACTATGTCGAACCTGACATCTCCGTTATCTGTGACAATAATAAATTGGATGAACGCGGCTGCAACGGTGCGCCTGACTGGATTATTGAAGTCACCTCTCCTTCCAACCCGCAGAATGATTACGGGATGAAGCTTTTCAAATACCGTACTGCCGGCGTCCGTGAGTATTGGATTGTGAATCCGCAGAAAAAGACTGTCACGGTATATGATTTTGAAACGGAAACAAAATCAAACCAGTATATCTTTGAAGATGATGTTCCGGTTTGCATTTATGAAGACTTGTGTATTAATGTTGCAAAGCTGCTTTTGAACGAGTAACTTTTGCATTTTCAATGAGCATACTTTTTAGCATGATTGTACAGGGACACATTCTGCATTGTTTCTACCTCAAGAACTCTGACGGCATCTCCCCGGCAGGAACCCGCTGCTTAAGAAAGCATTATTGGCAGACAACCTGCCAGGCGTGAAGAAAGCTGCATAATATCCTTTATTTTTCATATAATATAAAAATCATGCAATTTGAATGAATCTGAATGATTATTGTTGCATTCTGCTTTAATCCATATTATGATGGAGACAGAAAGGAAGTGATAGCATGACTACTGTAAGCCTTCGATTTGATGATGAAATGAAAAGGCAACTTGATGAGATGTGCGATGAAATGGGGATGAACCTTACCACCTTCTTCATGATTTATGCAAAGAAGGCACTGCGTGACCGCCGTATCCCTTTTGAGGTGACAGCCCCCCTGGACCCTTTTTACTCAGATTCCAACATGAATCAGTTAAGGAAAGCGAACCAGCAGGTCAAAAACGGGCAGGTAATCGTAAAAACAATGGAAGAACTGGAGGCTATGGAAGGTGAGTAAGATCACATTTGCCGAGGACGCATGGGAGGAATACCTCTACTGGCAGTCGCAGGATAAAAAGACCTTGAAAAAAATAAACAGCCTCCTGAAATCCATCCAGCGTGAACCTTTTGCCGGAGAGGGAAAACCCGAACCGCTGAAGGACAGCCCGGAAGGGGAATGGAGCAGAAGAATCAACGACAAAGACAG
This sequence comes from uncultured Lachnospiraceae bacterium, assembly GCA_947175775.1. Lineage (GTDB taxonomy): Bacteria > Bacillota > Clostridia > Lachnospirales > Lachnospiraceae > COE1. The sequence goes on from CAMWNY010000125.1 coordinate 6,531, forward strand.
GCTTGTTTATATGGTAAGTAACGGAAATATTACCATAACACAGTGCAAAGGGCATTATAATGATAAATAGCCCTCCAAAGCAGAATCATGACCTACCAATCAAGGGAGCATATTGCAATCCATTTTTACATATGCCATAATGCCAGCAGGCAAAAAAGATAGTACAGAATACGAAACACAAAAAGCCTAGAAAACTCTAGGCTTTTTTAGAGCGATAGACGGGGCTCGAACCCGCGGTCTCGACCTTGGCAAGGTCGCGCGTTACCAACTACGCCACTATCGCATTTGCTGTCTGTATCAGACCTTTATTATATTACATGACTTATCGGTTTTTGTCAACTGTTTTTGGAAAAAACACCTCTAAAAATTTTACAAAAGCAGGATACGGGAGTCGAACCCGCCTCTTCAGCTTGGGAAGCTAACATACTACCGATGTACTAATCCTGCATACCACAAAACCTGTCGGTCAGTGAATATGAAAAAGCAGGTGATGGGAATCGAACCCACGTATCTAGCTTGGAAGGCTAGTGTTCTACCATTG
>CAMWNY010000126.1 GCA_947175775.1 uncultured Lachnospiraceae bacterium
CACAAAAGCTGTGCGACGTTTTTAGCGCCGGGCATACGATAATTTGGCAGTTCCATGACAAACGGCACCGCCTCCCCCTGAAAGCAGAAAGTCTTCATAAAAAGCGCCGTCAGAATGCCAATCAAAATGCCGCCAACATAAAGCCCAATCATTACAAGCGCCCTGTAACGCTCAAAAAATGCCGCCGTAAAAAACGCATAAATCGGCAGCTTTGCCGAACAGCTCATAAACGGCGTCAGTAAAATCGTAAGCTTTCTGTCCCGCTCCGAAGGCAGTGTCCTGCTTGCCATAACGCCCGGCACCGTGCATCCAAATCCAATCAGCATCGGCACGATACTGCGCCCCGAAAGCCCGATTTTGCGCAGCAGCTTATCCATCACAAACGCCACGCGCGCCATGTATCCGCTGTCCTCCAAAAGCGACAGGAAAAAGAACAGCGTCACAATCGTCGGCAGAAAGCTCAAAACGCTTCCCACACCGTTAAATATTCCGTCGAGCACCAGCGACTGCAAAACGGCGTTTACATCTCCCGCTTCCATCGCAAGCGTCACCGCATCTGTCAGTTTTCAGATAAAAAATTCTAAAACCGCCGACAGTCCCGCTCCAATGACGTTAAAGGTCAGCCAAAACACCAGTCCCATAATTCCGATAAAGGTCGGAATTGCCGTGTACTTTCCTGTTAATATTTTATCAAGCCTTGCGCTCCTTGCGTGTTCTTTGCTCTCTTTTGGTTTTACTACAGTCGCCTTGCAGATTTTATTGATAAAGGAAAAGCGCATATCCGCAATCGCCGCTGCCCTGTCAAGTCCGCGCTCCTTCTCCATTTGACAAATAATATGCTCCAACGTTTCCTTTTCATTCTCATCCAGGGAAAGCCGCTCCAGTATCAGGGAATCACCCTCCGCAAGCTTTGCCGCCGCAAACCGCACCGGAACGCCCGCGTCCGCCGCATGGTCCTCAATCAAATGCATAATGCCGTGCAGACACCGGTGCACTGCGCCGCCATGGTCGTCCGCCTCGCAGAAATCCTGCCGTCCCGGTCTCTCCTGATATTTCGCAACGTGCATCGCGTGGTCCGTCAGCTCCGCAATTCCCTCGTTTTTTGACGCGGAAATCGGCACAACCGGAATGCCGAGCAGCTCCTCTAACTCATTGACGCGGATTGCGCCCCCGTTTTCCCGCACCTCGTCCATCATATTCAGTGCAAGCACCATCGGAATATCCAGCTCCAAAAGCTGCATCGTCAGATACAGATTGCGCTCAATGTTGGTCGCATCCACGATATTGATAATTCCCTTTGGGTGCTCATCAATCACAAAATTCCTTGTCACAATCTCCTCGCTTGAGTACGGCGACATGGAATAAATGCCGGGAAGGTCCGTGACAAGCGTGTCTGTTTTGCCCCGAATCGCGCCTTCTTTTTTATCCACCGTCACACCGGGAAAATTTCCCACATGCTGGTTCGAGCCCGTAAGGCGGTTAAACAGTGTCGTCTTGCCGCAGTTTTGGTTTCCTGCAAGCGCAAACGTAATGCATTCCCCGCTTGGCAGCGGGTGTTCGTCCGCCTTAACATGGTACTTTCCGCCCTCGCCAAGTCCCGGATGGTGCGCCTTTACCCGAAGCTTCCCCTTTTCCTCTAACTCATTGTGTTCGTCTTCCACACTGCCAATTCCATCGTGCACATCGGATATTTCTATCTGCTGCGCGTCTGCAAGACGCAGCGTCAGTTCATAGCCGTGAATGCGAAGCTCCACAGGATCGCCCATCGGCGCATATTTTATCATACTCACTTTGGCATTTGGGATTACGCCCATGTCAAGAAAATGCTGCCGCAGCGCCCCCTCTCCGCCGACGGTCAAAATCGTAGCGGTTTTTCCGATTGGTAACTCCTTTAATGTCATTTTTCCACTCTCCCATACTTTTCCAATCTATTCCTAATCTATCGTTCATCTTCATCTATTTATTACTATAATACATTTTCAGCCACATTTCATCATATTTTTCGTTGACTTATCTCCATTTTTTCACTATCATAAGTGTGAAGAGAATTTCTAAGGCGCTAAAAAACACCTAAGAAACTCTAATACTTCACACCGAAAGAATGCTTTGCGTTCTTTATAATAAAAACAGAAAGTATACAATTAGGAAGGAATTGGCAAATGAGCGAAAAGAAAATTATGCTGGGCAATGAAGCGATTGCCCGTGGAGCTTATGAGGCAGGTGTCAAGGTGTCGAGTGCATATCCCGGAACACCGAGCACCGAAATCAGCGAAAACATTGTAAAGTACCCTGAAATTTATGCGGAGTGGGCGCCGAACGAAAAAGTTGCTATGGAAGTGGCAATCGGTGCGTCCATCAGCGGCGTGCGCGCAATGGCGTCCATGAAAATGGTTGGCGTCAACGTGGCAAGCGACCCGCTTTATACGGTTTCCTACATCGGCGCAAACGGCGGACTGGTACTGGTCGCAGCCGACGACCCCGGTCTGTATTCCTCACAAAACGAACAGGATTCGCGCTGTGTGGCGCGCGTTGCACAGGTTCCCGTGTTGGAGCCGTCCGACTCGCAGGAAGCAAAGGATTTCACAAAACTTGCATTTGAATACAGTGAAAAATATGACACACCTGTCATGATTCGGACTACGACAAGACTTGCGCATTCGCAGGGACCTGTGACCCTGGAGCCGCGTCAGGAGGTTGCTGACAAGCCTTACGAGCGAAACGCGGCAAAGCATGTTATGATGCCTGCAAACGCAAAGGGACGCCATGTCCATGTGGAAAACCGCTTAAAGCAAATGGCGCAGGACGCGTGTGATTTTGCAATCAACAAGGCAGTTTACAAGGACACGAAAATCGGCTTTATCACAAGCGGTATCCCCTACACCTATGTGGAGGAAGCAATGCCGAACGCAAGCGTCTTAAAGCTTGGGCTGGTGCACCCGCTGCCAAGAAAGCTGATTGAAGAATTTGCGTCAAAAGTAGAAAAACTTTATATCTTTGAGGAGCTTGAGCCGCTCATTGAAGAGCAGGTAAAGTCATGGGGCATCGACTGCATCGGAAAAGAACTGTTCACCTTACAGGGCGAATACAGCGCAAACATGATACGCGAGCGCGTGCTCGGCGAAACGCTTGACCTTGCCTCTGCCGCACAGGTTCCGGCACGTCCGCCCATTCTGTGTCCGGGCTGCCCGCACAGAAGTACATTCTCCGTGCTCAAAAAACTCGGCATCCACGGCGCAGGCGACATCGGCTGCTATACACTCGGCGCAGTTGCACCGCTCAATGTCATTGACACGACGGTCTGCATGGGCGCGTCGATTTCCACACTGCACGGTATGGAAAAGGCAAAGGGCAAGGATTACGTCAAAAACTGGGTTGCATTGATTGGCGATTCAACCTTTTTACATACGGGCGTCAACTCACTGATGAACATGGTATACAACCAGGCGACCGGCACCGTAATGATTTTGGATAACTCTACCACCGGTATGACCGGTCATCAGGAACACGCCGCAACCGGAAAGATGTTGAACGGCAAGGAAACAAAGGCAATCAGCCTCTATCACCTGTGCAAGGCAATCGGCGTCGAGCATGTCTACGAGGTGGATGCATTTGACATTGACGAACTGGAAACCATTGTAAAGCGTGAGGTTGCACGCGACGAAGTATCGGTGATTATCGTATGCGCACCATGCGCCCTGTTAAAGTCACAGGCGACAAAAGCAAAGTGCGTTGCAATCCCTGAAAAGTGCAAGAAGTGCGGCATGTGCCTTGTTCCGGGCTGTCCTGCAATCACAAAGAACGAGGACGGCACGGTCAAGATTGACGATACGATGTGCAACGGCTGCGGACTCTGCATGAAACGCTGCAAATTTGATGCCATAGAACGGGTTGATTAAGATTGGAGGAATTAGATAAAATGACGACTAAAAATATCATGATTGTCGGAGTCGGCGGTCAGGGAACGCTGCTGACAAGCCGTATCCTTGGCGGAATTACCACAAAGGCAGGCTTTGACGTAAAACTTTCCGAAGTACACGGTATGGCGCAGCGCGGCGGAAGCGTCGTTACGTTTGTGCGCTACGGTGATTTGGTATCGGAACCGATTGTTGAAGAGGGACAGGCGGATGTGCTGATTGCCTTTGAGCGGCTTGAGGCATTGCGCTACGCACATTTTCTCAAAAAGGACGGCGTTATTATCGTCAATGACCAGCGCATTGACCCGATTACCGTCGTGACAGGCGCTGCACAGTATCCGGAACAGATTATCGAAACCTTAAAAGAAAACCACAACGTCATCGCCGTGGACGCAATGGCGGAGGCAAAAAAACTTGGCAATCCCAAAGTTTTCAATACCATTATCATTGGCGTTGCCGCAAAGCGCATGGACTTTGAGAAGGAAAAGTGGCTTGAAGTCATCGAGCAGACCGTTCCGCCAAAGACGGTAGAAATCAACAAGGCGGCATTTGAGGCAGGATATGCCATATAAGGGGTAAAAACATGTTAAAACAAATATCAATTTACGCGGAAAATAAAAAAGGCGCCATGCAGAATATCACAAAAATTCTGCTGGACAACCAAATCAATATTCTCGGCTCCGTCACGAATGACAGCGCGGAGTACGGAATTGTGCGCATGGTCGTATCGGACCCCGAAACGGCATGTAAGGCGCTGAACGATAACGATTATCTGTGCCGTATGGTCAATGTCATCGGCGTGGAAATCACCGACGAGGTCGGAAATCTCAACAAGCTTTTGGGCTTTATCAGCGATGGAAACATCAGTTTGGATTACCTGTATTTGTCTTTTAACCGCCAATCTGGCAAACCGATTATGGTATTTCACACGGAAGAACCGAAAATGGTGGAAAATGTTTTAAAGCAAAAAGGGTATACCGTACTATAATCCTTCTGAAATACAAAAGCTGTACACATTCAACGTGAAGTGTACAGCTTTTTTCAACCTTTTACGAATCAAACGAAATTCTTACAACCTCCGAATACGAGGTAATGCCCTCAAGCACATACTCCGAGCCGCTCATGCGCAGCGTACGCATCCCCTCCTCAATCGCCTTTTCCTTGAGCACGTCCGCGCCCTGTCTTGAACTGATAATCTTTTTTAAGGCGGGCGTCATTTTCATAATCTCATATACACCGATACGACCCTTATAACCTGCATTGTCACATTTTGAACAGCCGCACGGCTCATAAATCGTAATCTCCTGAGACTCATCCACGCCCATAAAATTTTTCTCGTCCGCCGTTGCCTGTCTTGGCTTTTTGCACATCGGACAAAGCCGCCTTACAAGTCGCTGTGCAATAACACCGATTACGGAATCCGCTATCAGATACGACTCCACGCCCATATCCTCCAATCGCGTAATTGAGCTTGCCGCCGAGTTCGTATGCAGCGTGCTGACTACCAAGTGACCCGTAATCGACGCCTGCACGGCAATCGATGCCGTCTCACCGTCTCGAATCTCACCAATCATGATAATATCCGGGTCCTGTCGCAAAATGGAACGCAGCGCGCTTGCAAACGTCAGTTCCGCCTTCGGATTCACCTGAACCTGATTAATGCCGTCAATATTTGCCTCCACAGGGTCCTCGACCGTAATAATGTTTACGTCGTTTGTATTTAATTCACTTAGCGCAGTGTAAAGCGTTGTCGATTTACCGCTTCCCGTCGGTCCCGTAACAAGCAAAATGCCGTGGGGATTGCTGATAATATAGTCAAACTGCTCTAATTCATAGGGCTTTAAGCCAAGCTGGCTCTTTTCCCTTGTAAGCGCCATTTTTGCGGTAAGTCGCATAACCACCTTCTCGCCGAACACTGTCGGCAGAATGGAAACACGGATGTCGTACTCCACATGGTCTACCACCTGCGTGATGCGACCGTCCTGCGGCTTCCTCTTCTCGGAAATATCCATGCCGCCGATAATCTTGATACGTGCGATAATCGCCGGAAGCACCGATACATTGTATGTCGCTTTCTTCTGCAAAACACCGTCAATACGGTATCTTACACGGATATATTCCTCCATCGGCTCAATATGTATATCCGATGCGCGCTGGCGCACCGCGAGGTCAATCATTTCCTTAACGAGCTTTACAATCGGCGAACTGCTGATGTCCTCCTGCTCCTGCTCGTCTACCTCTACCTCAAGCCGTTTTTCCTTCGCGTACTGGCTTAAAGCAGTCTTCATTTCATTCTGTCCGTGGTACTTGTCAATGGCAAGCATGATGCTTCGCGTCGTCGCAACCACCGGCTCTACCTGATAATTGGTGATAATCGAAATATCTTCCTGCGCATACGTATCCAAGGGATTTTCCATCGCCACGCGCAGCACGTTTTTGTTTTTTTCGCTGAAGGCAAATGGTATCATTGTGTATTTTTTCAGGATATTCACCGGCACAAGCTTTGTAACCGCATTATCTACATTTATATTCTGCAGATCCACCAGCTCAATGCCAAGCTGCCGGCTGAGTGCCTCCGCAATATCATCCTCTGTTATGATACCCTCATCGACAAGCGTCACGCCAAGCTTCATTCCGTTTTTTTTCTGCTTCTCCAACGCATTCATAAGCTGTTCCTGCGTAATGGAACCGGCTTCCACAAGCAAATCACCAAGTCGTACTTTTTTTCTATTAAAATCCATTGAAATCCTCCATGTCCTTTTAATCGAGTAGGAAAGGTTTTCCGGTACTGCCATTGTTTTTATTATAAATGCCAAGCCGTTAAATTGCAATCATTTCAGGCATAAAACCCCTTATACCACTGTGCAAACCTCCGAAGACCGTCCCTAAGACTTGTGTCCGGCTTAAAGCCAAAATCCCGCTGAAGTTCGCTCACATCCGCATACGTGACCTCAACATCGCCCGGCTGCATTCCCACAAACTCTTTATGCGCCTCAAAATCGTAATCCTCTGGAAGCACCTTCGCCGCCTTTAACTCCTCCTGCAAAATCTCAACAAAATCCAAAAGATTTTCCGGCTTGTTGTTTCCGATATTATAT
>CAMWNY010000127.1 GCA_947175775.1 uncultured Lachnospiraceae bacterium
CGGAAGAACAACCGCTGCAAGTGCTTTCATAAACGTCATATTTCCCAGATAGGAACGACAAACCGTTCCAAACAGGTACAGTACCGCCGTCCCCAATAGTATTCCGAAAAAATTAATAAATACGTTGCTTGTCCTGTCAATTACAAATCCGCAGATTAACGCCAAAAAGATATAGCCGATAAGGTATCCGCCCGTAGGTCCGAGCAGCTTCGCAGGACCGCTTGAAAAGCCTGAAAATACCGGAAGCCCGACAAATCCTATCAAAAGATATACAAGGCAGCTTACAATTCCTTTTTTCATTCCAAGCACATAGACTGCAAAGTAAATTGCAAGCGTTCCAAGGGAAATCGGTACGGGGCTTATGGGGATTTGGAGTGAAAGCGGTCCCATAATACAGATAACCGCCGTCATCACGCCAATCAGAGCCAGTGTTTTGGTGTTAATTTTTTTTGGTTCCATCGCTGATACTTCCATATAGTAATTCTCCTTTTGTATTTTAAATGTTAACCTTGTTGCTGTATATAGTTTACATTCACATCAAAGAAATGTCAACCTATTTTTACAATTAGGTTGACATTTCTCCGTAATGCTTTATTTTAAGCGTACCCTGAATTTTCTGCTCTCTACCTCGTAAGTCTCACCTGAACCGGTTTCAATCGTGTATACCACCGACATTTTATATGTCTTGGAGGTCTTTAACAGCTCCGGCTGTGCCGCCTTGACACAAAGCTCGGGATTTATAATGGACATATCATAGCTGTCTCTTTGCAGCGTAAAGTAACCGCCGTATTCTCCGACAAGACGCGCGCCTTTTACTCTATGACCGTCTCCGAGATTGCTGAAATCGGATTCCACGCTGATTTTATTATCAGCCATACGCTTTGTCTGCGTATTTGCCTTTACTTTCCCCTTAATCAGCCATACGCGCAGTTTCAATGTGTTCAGCGCCCTGCGTTCACCCGACGACGCATCCGTGTAATACGGTGTCAGCTTATAGGTATAGCAGCCCGTTCCACCGGTACCTGCGATGCTGACGTTTACGCTGCTGCCGTCATGCACAAGCGAAATGGTATTATTTTCCATAAGCTGCTGCGATTTTTCATTTGCACCCTCAATTACCACATCTGAAAGCCGTGCTTCACCCGCACAATTCTTGAGCGAAATATTTACCGCCGCCTTATCGCTGTACGCCGAGTTGAATGTTATAGTGCCTTTATCCGCCTCTGCCGAAGGTTTTTCGTTTTTAACCGTGTACTCTGCCCGCACTGTATCACGCCAGTTCTTTGCGCTGAATAAGAACGCAATCTTTGCGTTTCCGCCGTACGAAACCCGAAGCGAATAGTATCCCTTATTTTTGTTGATAACAACCGCGTCATTTTCACAGCGCACCTCGTCATAACCATACTGTGTGCCGCCGTAACGGAGCACTCTGTCCTGCGTCAGGTCGTAAACCTTTATCGCCGCCTCATTTCCGTTTGCATCTGAAACAATACTTTTGGCTGCTCCCGTATGATAGTCCGTAAGCTTTAGTTTCGGCTTTTCATAACAGGTTTTTATATCCAGTGCAAACGAATACGCCTCGCGTACACCCTTGAGCGCAACTGTGAGTGTACCTTCCGTGGCGCCATCATCGGCAGGCTTTCCATCTGAAACCACAATGTTTTCCTGCACAATGTCATAGACCATCGCTCCATTCTGCGCCAGCTTCCCATTGTCTGCTATTGCAAAACCGTTTCCCGTACCTTCTAGTGTGTCCTCCCAGTTTAGGGAAGCCGCTTCCATTCCCGGAATTTCCGGTATCAGAGAAATCTGTCCCTTGTCTGTTGTGTAGAACAGATTGACGCTCTTTGTAATCTTTGCCGAAAGCGCAGGTTTTTTGTCAATGACCTTCACCTTCATCGGGTAAAAATACGGTCCGCCGGAATCATTTGTGACTACTTTGAGCCTGCACTTGTATGTACCCTGCGAAAGCCCCTGCGAAACAGGTCTGATTAAGTATCCGTTGACACCGTAATCACAAACCTCAAGAACATCCGATGTTGCGATTCCCATGTCGTCCGTAAGCTTTACGCTCTCAATATACTGTCCCTCTGACGCCGCAATCTCAATCATTCCGTATTGCGCCGCAGACAATTCCTTACCGCTGCTGTCCATGTAATTATATGCCGTGTTGACCGTTATTTCCTTTACAGATACCTCAGGCGCCTCACCGCTTAACGTCTCCTCATCGGTGGGCAGCAAAGCCTCCGGTTCCGCAGAGGTCTGTGGCTGTACCTGCGGCTGTGTCAGAGAATTCCCGTAATAAATCCGAACGCTGCTTTCACCGGCATAGCATTCTGTTCCTGTATACACCGCCTCAAATTGATACGGCTGGGCATCTTCTGACAGTCTGTAAATAATTGTTTTTGGATTTTTCCACTCCCAGCCTTCTCCAAGATAATCGGAAAGTGCAATCTCCTGAAGCTTCATTTCCTTTTTTGTATTATCAATGACAATCTGCGAAGTTTTCTTTTCCGGAATTGGCTTTACGTATACCTGAAAGCTGCACTGCTGTCCCTCAAGCGCTCCATCCGCCGACGGTGTTACCGTAACAGTCGCCTCTCCCGCACCTACCGGAATTATGACGCCTCTGTCAGTTACTTCAAGCACACTGTTATCAGAAACACTCCAATCAAACATGTGCGCGTCAAAACTGCCTGACGGACTGATTGCGCCTGCAATCTCATACCGTATGCCTTCTTTCAATGCAATCTCATACAAATCGCCATTTTTTATCGCGGGATACCGTCCGTCCTTTGCCAAAAGACCGGCAATCTCAAAACGCTCAGGTGCCGCCTCCACACGCACCTCTATCCGAATATCAATGCCATCCTTACACAGTGTAATTCCTGTTTTTCCCACGCCAAGACCGCGAATCATGCCTTGCGACAAATCCGCTACGCTCGGCTTATCAGACTGCACCGTATAACCGGAAATCTCCGTACGTGTGCCGTCCGGCATTATCTCGCAGAGTGCAATACCGCACGTATCTCCCTTATAAATGGTACAGCCGCGTATGCTCTTTCCAAGTTCCCCTGTCAAAGGCTTCTCCACTACCGCATAGGATTTCACACACACGCTGCACTGTGTAAAAATTTCCGCCGAATATGCCGACGCCGCCGTTATCACGGCTTCTCCCTGCGATACCGCATGTACCGTTCCGTCTGCATCTACACGCGCCACACTCTCATCGCTGCTGCTCCAAACTACTTCGGCTGATGCATCGGAAGGAACTACCTGTGCCGATAAACTGACACTCGTGTCATATAATAAATTTAACTGCTCCTGCGAAATATCAATGCGCTCAGGAAGCTGTACACTCTTTGTCGTGAAAGAATACTGCGGCGTAAGATGCGCCACGGTTCCCGCGTAACATTCGCCGATAACCGTTTCCATTACTTTCAGCTCCGCATCCGTCACGGTATATGCCGTTTCGGGAGAAAGCCCGTCAAAACGAAGCTCCGCCGTATATCCGTTCTCTTCCGACAGTTCCGCTTCTTTTGTAAATATTTGTTTTCCTTCCATGCCGGAAAGCGTCAGAACCGCTTTCAGTTTCCGAATGTCCTGTGCGCCTGCCGCCTTTACCGTGAGCAGCTCGCTGCCCGCCGTGCTGCGCTCCTCGTCAGCCGTAATCTCAAGCGCAATATCCGCGCTTTTTGTCGTAATGCTTCCCGACTGCTGCATATCCTCTTCAATCTCGAACAGGGAAGTATTATAGCCGCTGTCGCTTACCGCCACAATGTAATCATACTCCGTTCCCGATTTGAGTCCCTTGATAAAGGTCAGCATTCCTCCTGTCGTATCGCTCACAATAAAGGATTCGCTGCTCTTAATCCACTCCCACTCATCCGCTTCCTTATAAAATACATAAATATAAGAAGTCGTATTAATCGGATTGTTTGTCAGGGCGCCTTTGAGTGAAATATAAGAGTACCCGCTGTTCGCACTGACGTTCGTTAAGCTTCTCGCATCCGCCTGCGTCAATACCTCGCCGGAATACGTGCCTTTTAATCCGTTTGCCGTGGTCGGAAATGCCGTGTCGCTGACACCCATCACAAATTCATAAATTGTATCCGCATTCAAATCGTCGCTCAGATAACTTGTAAGCTCAAAGCCGCACGCCGTCTGACCGCTCTCAAGGAGGCTGCTTCTAATGTCCCAGTCCTCTTCCTCTTTTTCCTTAAAAAACAACACCGCATACTGATTTTCAAAATCGGTTTCTCCCTCAATGGATGCCTGCACGACAAAATTGTGCGCTCCCGCAAGCAGCGATGTAACGCCCATCATCACGCCGTCGATTTTTGCCTCAAACGTAAAGGTAAACGTACCGTACTCACCGCCCTTTATGTCGCGGAACGAAACGGTATAAGTTTTGTTGTCGTCAAGCCCTACAATCATGCGGTTATCCGTTTTATAATCCTTTGATTTGTAAAGATTAAAGCTGTCGCCGTATTTTCTGTACTCACCGTCCTCCTCACGGATATAGGTAAACAGTGTTATATCGTTTGAAATGTGTTCCGTTCTTCCATTGATGCCGATGTTATAATTCACCGCATCGGTCGTATTCGCCGTAATTTCCACGCTTACCTCAGACTTTTCGGTCGTGACAAGCTGATAAATGGTGTGTATAAGCGCCGAGCCCGCATACAGCTCCCACTTAAAACCGTACTGCGTATTGGGCGAAAGCATCATCAAATCCGCCGCCTGCATGGAAGCGGTATAGTCCTGCGATGCCGTAAGATTTACTTTTCCTGCCGCCTCCGCGTAAAGCTTTGTCTCGGGATTATAATAATACAGCTTTACACTGTATGCCGTAGCTTTTTTCAACTCCGCACTTTTTAAGCGATAAGAAATAATCGAATCATAAGCGCCCGTATCTGCTGAAAGCTCAGGATTAATCGGCGATTTTCCGATTTTAAAGGTGCCGCGTTTTACCACGCCCGAAAGACGGACTTCATATTCATATTCCGCACCTTCCTGAAGCCCTTTAATCGTGCCCTTAACCTTACCCTTTCGTACCGTAACCGCAACAACCTCATACTCGCCGAGCGAATCCTTCATTCTGTATTTAAACTTACCGCTGACAGATTTCAAATAATCCTCAATCGAAATGGTATAATCCGCGGCGTATGACTTTGTATTATTTTTAACAATATTGACCTTTACGGCGCTTAGTGGAAACGGCGGCTCAGCAGTGGTCACGGTCGTTGCTGTTTCCTTGAAATGACCTGTATAGCCGGGTTCGTTAATCCAAGCGCGCACCGTATATCTTGTGGATGCCTCCAAATCCTCCGCTTTTGCCTCAATGCTCCAACGTTCAAGTCCCTTTGTATCCGTCTTTTCCATACCGGACAAGAGCGTCCTTCCGGATTCGTCCAGTATCTCATAACATAAGTTAAACGAAGAGGGAACCTCGCCATCGTAGGCAGTAATGTCCGCCCGCACCGAAATGCTGTCCGGTCCGGTTTCCTTTATTACGTAATGCACCTGCGCGGGATATTCTTTTGTATCAACAGTCGTGTATGCCGTAACAACTCCGCTTGCATTGTAAAATTCAAAATAATATGTAGTCGCCGGCTCTAAACCGGAAACGCTTACCTGCCCTAAGCCGCTGATATATTTCTGCATGCTGACTTCTTTTTCGTACTCTGCAAGCGGACCGTACTGAATCCGCGTCACAGGATCAACCGCTTCAATATCAATCGTAATACTGTCATAGGTCGAATGTATGTTTCGAAATACCACATTATCCCTTGACGCGCCTGTTTTCAGCTTAATTGCTTTAGCATCAGAAACAAGCACTGCCTCGAGTGCTTTTGTGCTGCTGTTAAGCAGATACATTGTAAAGCTGTAATCCTGCGAATGCGTCAGCCCGCTGATGTTCTTTTCTTTTTTCGAATTCAGGCTGACTGTTTCTTCCGCATATGTATATCCCACATCAGGATTGCCATAGACAATCTGCCACAGATACGTTTCCTGCTGCCCCGATTCCAAGCTTCCGCTAATTGTTATATCCGCAGCAAGCGTACGGCTTGCAGGCCTCCAGCCGATATTTGCCTTTAAGGAGGACACCGTTGCGGTGTAACCGCCGTCTGTCTCCTGAACAGATGCCACAGCCGCCTTTTTCACGCCAAATCTGACTGTTTTTTCTGTTCCTGCGTCACCGCCTAAACTGATGGCAGGATAGACGGTCTGACCTTTTTCCAGGTATAGCAAAAGGTATCTTACTTTATCCTGATACGTTCTTTGCTTAATTTGGTTTTTCTCTTTGATGCTGTCATAAATTGTATTTCTAACGTTTGCGACATCCGCACCCTCAACATAAAAATTATACCAGCCTGCACTTGGTGCCTTGAACTTGAAAAGCTGCTCTTTTGTATCCGCTGATTTTAATGTAATGTCTGTGCTCTGTCCGTTTTTTACTGTTTTGCTGAATCTGTCTTCTTCGGACTCGGAACTTTTTTCTTCTGATGAAGATTCTTCTGCGGATGACGATTCCACAACACTTGTTTTTTCCGGTTTGCTTTCCTTTTCTTTTTTCGATTCCTCAACCTTGCTCGATTCTGGTTTTTTGCTCTCCTCCTCAGACTTCGGCTCCGACTTTTCTTCCGACTGTGTTTCTGTCTGTGTCTGTGTTTCTGTTTGCGTCTGTGTTTCCGTTTGTATCTGCGATGGTGATTCCGGGCGCTCTTCCGTTTCAGTCTGTGTTTGTGTCTGTGTTGGAGCCTGTGTTTCTGTCTGCGTCTCTGTATCAGTAGGTGCCTGTGTCGGTTTCTGCGTATGTCCATCAGGGCTTTCATGCGTTTAAGGCGGTGCCTGTGTCGGTGTTGATGTTTCAGGCGGCGCTTCTGTCTGTGCCGGTGTATCCCCGCCCTCCGGGTTGTCCTGGGTCTTTGTGTGTGTCGGCGCGGGGTTTGGCTCCGGCTGCGGGTGGGGTGTTGGCGCCGGTTCCGGTTCGGGCGG
>CAMWNY010000128.1 GCA_947175775.1 uncultured Lachnospiraceae bacterium
TGCGCATCCCCCGGAGGGTTTTTTACTTTATAGGACGTAATTTCCTATAAAGAAATAAATGCCGCAATAGCGGCATATTATCAGAAATGAATTTTAAAATGTTTCCGTTTAGATAATTTCTTTTTGAATAATGTATGGAATATCCGCAAGCGTCTTTGCCACTCCGTAAAGCAGCGGCGTTATCTCCTCATCCGGCTGCGTCAAATCCGGCACCATTACAGGTCTGCAGCCTGCCGCATATGCCGATTTAATCCCGTTTGGCGAATCTTCCACCGCAATGCAGTCCTGCGGTCTTTCGTTAATCTGTTCACAAGCGTATAAATACACATCCGGCGCGGGTTTTCCGTTTGGCACCTGTTTTGCGCTTACGATTTGATCAAATTGATCTTTAATGCCGATATTTGCCAAATGCTGATGCGTCAGCTCTATCGGCGTCGCCGTTGCAACTGCTGTCTTGATGCCATTTTCCCGTAAAAATGCCAAAAGCGCATCAATGCCTGGCTTTTTCTCCAATCCGTAGCGCGCAAGGCGTTCCGCCACCAGCCTGCGCCGTACCTCACGGATTGCAAAATAATCAAAGCCCTCCCCGAAAATCCCCTTCATCATCTTCGAGGCGAGCCTTGCGTCAAGGCTGCGAAGAAGGAGCGCGTGTCGGGTTGTAAAATCAAAACCCGCACTGCGCGCCGCTTCACACCATGCTGCATTATAATGTTTTTCCGTATCAATAAGCACTCCGTCCATGTCAAAAATTACTGCGTTAATCATTCTTTACAACCCTTATATTTTAATTTGCGTACAGGATTTTCTCCTTCGGAACCTCCTGATTTTGCTGGATTAGATTTAAAAGCGTAATATAGTTTTTAATCATATCCCGCACGGTCGTCTCTTCGCCTTCCGCTGTTTTATTATACTGCTGCTTCAAAAAATAGATGTAATCATCGTGCTCCAGCTTCGGCGAATAACCGTATAGTTTTCCGTGCATCTCTGCAAGCTTCTCCAGCAGCACGTACATCTCCCCCGGATTAAGCGCTGCAAGCCTGATTACAGGCGATGCCATATCTCGCAGTCCTGCCGCTCCCCCTTCGGCAAAAACCGTGTCCTCAAGTCTTGACTTCAGCGGTCCAAAGCTGAATACGCCGCGCCCAGGGTCCTCCATCGCTTCCTTCGTCACACTGATAATAATCCCGAGATGTGACGCCTTGCCCTGCAGCGCATCATTGTAAATGGACA
This sequence comes from uncultured Lachnospiraceae bacterium, assembly GCA_947175775.1. Taxonomy (GTDB): domain Bacteria; phylum Bacillota; class Clostridia; order Lachnospirales; family Lachnospiraceae; genus COE1. The sequence goes on from CAMWNY010000128.1 coordinate 1,231, forward strand.
GCAGCTTATTATAGTTATATTCCCGTCCCACACGGCTGGGAATTTCATACAGCGTCGCAAGCTCGTCCATACATACATAAAGTCCGGCATATCCTGCCTTCACCACGAAATCTGCAAACAGCTTGATAAAATCGTACCAGTTGTCATCAGAAATAATCAGATTTACCCCCAAATCCGTCTTAGCCTCTGTTCTCGTTCTATACTCCCCACAGAGCCAGCGCAGCGCTTTTTTCTGAAGCTCCATATCACCGGTACGGTGCCCTTTATAATAAGAAGCCAGCACCTTTCCGAAATCAAAGCCGTTTACCCGTTCCTCCATTGAAGAAGTGATTTTGTAGATTTTCTGGCTCACTCTCACATCAAAAACTTCATGTCCCGGTACCAGCCCCTCATACTGTACCACCTCGTTTTCGAGCGTGCCAATCCACTTGTCAAGAATAAGCTGTAATGCCCCATTGTCAGGACACGCATGTGTCGCCATGTTTCTGATTAATTCCTTATAAGTAGCAAGCCCCTGCCCTTTATTTCCGACAAATCGCTTGTCTACCGAAAGCTCCACGTCTGTCACGACAAAGTTTCGCTCTACCACGTGATTACGCAGTGCATGCATAAGAAAGGTTTTGCCGCTTCCGTATTTCCCCTCAATAAACCGGACCGCCGCACCTCCCTGTTCAATAATGGAAACGTCCTGTAAAAGCGCCTGAATTTCATTTCTTCTCCCCACAGTAATGTATTCAAGCCCTATCCTTGGAACGACTCCGCTTTTTAAGGAATTTAAAACCGTGGCTGCAGTCGCCCTTGATACACCGCTGTCCATACAACCCATTCGTCCTCCCCCTCATCTATGTAAAAAAATTGAATACCTCAATTTCTTTACCAAATTTACACAACCCTTAACTGGGACTGCACAAAATCCGCGTCAGCCCTGATTTTGTCAAGGTTTTCAAAACTGAATTCAAACGACATCTGCTCCTTTTCCTTCTCATGGCTCAGCCGTTCAAACGCCTTCTCAATCATAATCACCCGCCTTTGCTGGCGGATCATCGCAAAAATCCGTCTGTGGATTTCTTCCGCAGTTTTATCACTGTCTGCCGCATAGTCAATCAGCTCAATCATACGATCCGCATCATATGGATAAAAATCCGTTGCACACATTCTTCCCGAGCCTGTTTGTTTGCCCGGAATAAAAGCTCCCATAGAAAGCTCTCCGTCACACAGATACGTTATCACCATCGGTCTGCGAAGAAGCCCCGCAAAAACTTCTGTCAGTAAATCGGTAGAGATTTTGCGTTTCATCTGAACCTCAAATACGGAAATTCCATTTTCCCGCACAAGCTCCGCCACATTTGTAATGCCCTCCTTATCCACAAGGTGATAACACCATTCTACGCTTGCAATCTCACTCTCAAAAACACGGCGGCATTTCAAATTATCAATTTTTTCAAACAGCGTACTCAAAGGCATTCCCTTTTCAACCTTATACTGTCTTGGAATATTATATCGTCCCTCGCTCATTCGAATCCTCCATTATTATGACTGTTGTAAGCTTTGTCAAGGCTTATAATCCAATGTTGTAAACTTGTTATGTAAATCATTTTAGGCTATTATAATATACTTTTTAAAAAATTTCTACAATTTGGTCAATTTTCTTGAAAGTTTGTTAAAACTGTCGGACGATACCGTCGTTTTGTGCCAAAAAACGCGCAATATTTTGTCAATTTGACATAAACACTGCGCGTTTTCGTAATTGTTAAGTTATTGGATGGTCACATATTCCTTTCTTACCCATCCGTCAAGACCATCATCCCCCGGTACAAATACATGATAGAAGCCTTTTTCTTCTGAAAGAATAAAGACTTTTTGTTTTTTCGGAAGGAGACCGCTTACGGACGCATTGCCTGACGCTTTTTCCCTGATTCTAAGGGTATCCGTGTCGATAACACCTGTTTTGCATCCTTCTTCCTCCATATCAAGCTCATTCATGCAGTCAAAACTTATCTGATCTTTACAAATTGTAATTGTTATTTTATCATTGCTGTTTTCTGCTGCAATTTTATCCAGCGCTTTTACAATGTCTTCCTCTGTCATAACCAGCAAAGCCTCCAGTGATGTTTCATTCCAAAATTCCGTTATCCCTTCCATCATGCCTCTGACACTGCGGTCACGCTCTTCAACTGTAATTACATTTTTATCCGCAATATGATAGGAAAACTGATAATACAGATCGCACCACGCACTCTGTCCGTTCTGCTCCTTAATCTTTTGGGGAAGATACCGCCCATACGCCGGATCGACCTCCGGTTTTCCCGTATAGCTGCTCTTTACATACGCCCCGTTCTCCATTCCTGAAAATTGGACGCTCACTGTTACAAACGAAAGTTCCTCATCCGTCAAATCCACGGCAAAATCATGATATGCCGTATCAATTCCAATCCGCTCCATGCGTTCATAATTCTCATTTGCCCAGTCCAGTAACTTCATATTAAAATTAGTTACGGACATCTTCTGATAATCAGAAGTCTTTAAGGCAAGCAGCGAACGGTAGTCTTCCATCGTGCCATTGGGATATTCCCGCGTTTCCTGTTCCTGCGCTGTGTCACCGCTTTGTTCCGTAATATTTTGCACGTTATTATTTCGTGTGTTATTATTTTGCGTACTAAGCTCCGACAGTGGCATGTCAGAAAAATATGTATTGTTATTTTTTGCTTTTTCTGCGTCCGCGGACGTTGCCGATTCAGACGCTGCCGACGCGGAGGTCGCAAACGCAGCCGTTACGCCAACGATTAAAATAACAGATGACAGCATTGTGATAACAGTTGTTTTCTTTGTTTTCATAATCGCTATAATCCTTTCTTCAATTGCATTTTTACTAAAATGGTTACAAAGAGGCATCAGACCGCTTTTTCTCGCCTCCATATCAATCAGCATATTTGCATACGTCTTTTTGGTCGCTTCCCCAAAACGGCGCACTACGCTTTCATCACAGGCAAGTTCAATATCACGCTGCAGCAGGATATACATCACCCATACAAGCGGATTAAACCAGTGCACACAAAGGGCAAGCGCAGAAATCAGTTTCAACAGGCTGTCATGGCGGCATATATGCACATACTCATGCAAAAGGACATACGAAAGCTGCTCCGTATTGCTCCACTCCGTCTTTTTAGGCATTAAAATAACGGGATAAAAAATGCCATAGGACAACGGCGCTGCAATTCGGTCGGACTGCCTAATCAAAACAGGGGGCGTTTTGAAATGCGTCTTTTGCCATTGTTCCACAAAATCATTTTGAATCGGCAGTGAGAATCGAAACGCAAAACGCCAGTACAGGTAGGAACTTGCAAAATAAATAGCAATCGTTATTATTCCAGCAAGCCAAATAATCCATGTTATCGAAATGGCGATTTCAAAGTTTGCCGATTGCTGCACTAATTTGTCTGTCTGTTCATGGGACGCGCCTTCAATAACATGCGATATTTTATTTACCAAAGGATGTACAGGTACTTTTTCCATTGCGGTTTCCGTATGATTTGTATATATTGTATCCGCTGCACTACCATGATTCCCGCTGACCAGTGTTTTCGGACTTACCCAAGTATAGACGCTGAATGCGGACGGCACAGAATACGGAATGAGCAGACGCAGAAGGACGATTCCCCATAAAATCAAAAACGTTTTTTTCGGCAGTCTGTTAATCGCTACAGCGCGGATTACCACAATAACAAGAATCAGGACTGCACCGGAAAAGGTCATTTGCAATAAACTCATACTTTTTACCTCATTCTTCCAAATCCGCAACAATCTGCTTCAGTTTTTCAATCTGCTCCGCCGAAAGCTTTTTCCTTCCCAATAAAGCCGCAAACAGCTTATCGGCAGAACCATCATAAATTTTGTTAATCAGTTCGTTTGTCTCCGCCTCCTGCACCGCTTCTTTTGGAATAAGCGCATGGCACATGAAGTTTGGTTCAGAACGCTCAATCGCGCCTTTCTTAATGCATCTTTTAATCAATGTATACGTGGTGTTCATGTTCCAACCGGTTTCTTCCTTCAATATGTCCGATATGCGCTTTGCCGTCGTATCTCCCTGCTGCCAAAGCACGCCCATAATCTTCAGTTCCGAATCAAAAAGCTTTATGTCCATCTTAGCCTCCAATCTTGTCCGCTAAAAAAATGTTGTTGATGCAGCGAAACATCTTCTACACGACTACAGTAGTTTGTGTGTTTTTATAATACCTCTTATTTTCGATTTTGTCAACACTACTACAGTAGTTTGTAGAAAATATTATTTACTTTCCAATAAATCATACCCCTCGCAGTAAATCGAGTAGGGAAACGCCCCTCTCCACTACTCGCCGCGCGCCCTATGCGCCGCTTTAGTGGCATACTTCCTTTGCATGGGGCTGTGCAATCGAGTAGAGAAGATTCATCTTCCCCTACTCGTCGCGCCGGAGCGCGGTTGCTTTAGCAACCATATTCCTTAGCGCGGAGTGCGCATCCCCCGGAGGTTTTTTTACTTTATAGGACGTAATTTCCTATAAAGTAAAAAACAGGAAAACAACCAATTGTCAGTCATTTTCCTGTTCTTTAAACCTTATTCTTTTATTCTGTCAAGTTCCGTAAGATTTACTCCCAAGCTTGATAACGTTACTTTTAACTCAATATATCGTTTATACATTGAGCCGTACGTGTCCGGCGCTACTTCTTTAATTGGTATCATCCAATCTTGTAATCTTGAAAATTCAGTTACATAATCTTTTATTATATCTGCTGCACTTGGCATATCATCACCTGCTTTCTATTCTGCCAATTTGCTATAATACTTGATATTTTTATTATAGCAAACAGCTTAAACTGTGTAAAGCTTTCGATTTTCAAATTTCCGCTATTAAAATTATATACCCTATCCTGCATGGATTTACGCATTTTCATTCCTATCCTTTTTGTTCTTTAATATACGCAGCCGCCAACTCCGAAAAACTCTTATCCCCAATAACAAAATCCCTGATTTTCCTCCCCGCTAAATACTCCAATGCCTCCGCATCCTTATTTTCATGCAGCAGCACAATCACGTGTATCATTTCCTGCTGCCAACTGATATTCCGGTAATTACCTAAAAACGCACTTTCATCAAATCTCTGTGAAAATTCTTGAAGCCTTGCAAAATATTCGACAAGTACGCCATAACCGGCTGGCAGATATAGTGCAGATATAGTTGGATAACGGCAAAATTCCTCTTGTATTTGTTGACATAATTTGGTATGATAAGCTCAATACGCTAATTTATTTTTTTGAGTGCAAGTCGAGCCAAAAAATCAAAATTGGCGTATTGTTTTGTGATTGTTTCACAATTTATTTGTAGCAGATTGTATTATGGAACAGGGGGGAGAACTGGAAAGAATACAAAAAAAGAATGCAGTAAGATAAAACAAAAATTTTGAGAAAACAGAGGGATTTTATATGAAGAAGAAATTTTTATGTATGCTGTTATCGGCTGCAATGCTATTTACGACAGGTGATTTTTCCGCGCCGACTTTGGTACAGGCCGAAGAAACACAGGAAACTGTTGAGGAAACCGAAGAAGTGCAGGAGGAGAGTTCTGCAGGTTTTGAGAACACGACGGTGCAGTATGAGGCAACACAAGAAACGCAAGAAGATACTGTATCTAAGGAATGTGAAGAAGTATCGGAACCGCAAGAACAGGAGCCGGAAAGCAAAAAGCCGCCTGAGGAGGAATCCGTACAGGAAACAGGAGCGGAAACGGAAAC
>CAMWNY010000129.1 GCA_947175775.1 uncultured Lachnospiraceae bacterium
GTCCCAAGCACGTCGCCCTTTTTCGCCGTACCGTCCTTAATTGCAGCATAAACCTCCTTGTTCACCGCAATCCTTCCTGCTGCCACCGCCACGCGCTCCGTAATCTCCTTGTCCGTCACGTCCACCATCACGGCGTTGCCCCTATTGTCAAAATGCGTTAATTTTCCCATGCTTTCCATCCTCTACTTTCCAAAACTGCAATGCGGGAAACGGCATTCCTCACAGCCAAGGCACAGTCCGCCCTCGCCGTAACGCCACAAATCCGCCCCCGTCACATGCTCTCCCGCGACAATCCTTGGCAGCACCAAATCAAAAATCGTCCGTTTCGCATACATCACGCATCCCGGCAGTCCCATCACCGGAACCGTACGCCCTTCGTGCGCATAATACCCAAGCAGAAACATCGCCCCCGGAAGCACCGGCGCACCATAGCTTTCTATCTTAGCTCCAAACGCCTTAATCGCCCCCGGCGTACAGTCGTCCGGATCAACACTCATGCCGCCCGTACAGACAAGCAAATCCGCTCCCTGCGCCAAAAAGTCCCGCAATGCGTCAATTATCATTTCCTTCCCGTCATCCACAATTTTCTGCCCGATAACCTCAACGCCGTATTCCGCAAGCTTCGCACGCACCACCGGACCAAACGCATCCTGAATGCGCCCTTTAAAAATCTCGCTTCCCGTCGTCACAATTCCTGCTTTCATACGCTGAAACGGCATAATTTCCAACAGCGGCTGTTCCCCCGCAAGCACACGCGCCCTCTCCATTTTCTCCTGCTCAATAACAAGCGGAATAATGCGCGTCGCCGCAATTTTTTCCCCCTTTCGCACCGGAAAATTTCCGTGCACCGTGGCAATCATCATCTCACCCAAAGAGTTCACCGCGTACAGCCTTTCGGAATGAACCTTTAAAAGTCCGTCCCTGTCGGCAAGAATTTCAATCTTGCCTTCTTTAGACCGCGTCGCCCGCATTCCCTCATTGATACAAAGATCCCTCAGAATTTCCGCCGCCTCGTCCTCGTGCAAAATTCCCTCTTTTTTCTCCCAAACATATAAATGCTCTTTCCCGACACTTAAAAGCGCCGGAATATCCTCCTGCGTCACAACATGTCCTTTTCGGAAAACCGCGTCCTTGACAACGCCCGGAATAATCTGCGTGATGTCATGACAAAGCACATGTCCCACCGCGTCCTCGGTCTTTATCAGTTTCATCTCTATAACGCCGCTCCTTTCATAGCCTCACAATCCAAAATACCTTTTTACGCACAAAAAAATCCCTGCAATGTCATCAATGTCATAAACAGGACATTGAACTTCATTTTGGGATAGACAATCTGCGGCAATGCATATCAAATGTTTAGGGCTGCAAACCGAACGCTCCGAAACCGCTGCGCGCACCACCTCAATTTTAGGGTACGGCGCATGTTTCATGCCTTCAATTAGAATGATGTCCGATTTACACGATTTTTTCACAAGAGCAATCAGCTCCTCTAACGCAATCTCACCCTGACCGTTTATCGAAAACTGTTTCGGTGAAAAAATAGCGCTCACCTCTGCTCCCGCACTGCGAAAGCGAAAGGTATCCGTGCCCTCGTAATCCATCACGTAATCATGCCCGTCATGTTTGATAACACTAACCACATATCCCTCACCGATAAACTCATTAATCAGCTTGATAATCAGCCCCGTCTTTCCGCTGTCCTTCACCCCGCTCACGCAAAAGACAACAGGCAGCACAAGCTCCTGATACTCCGCTTTCGTATTGATATTTTTCACAACCTTTTTGTCAAAGGCAGTATATTCCAGCTTAATATATTTCGTGCGGACGCTGTTCAAAAGCTTCATCAAACGATAATTCCCACTCTCAATACACGCGCGCACCTGCGCAAGCATCTTTTTGGAATAGATGCCGCAAAGCGGATGAATATGCTCCTCGTCCGTCAGCACATAACAGTCATAATCCGAACAGATAAACTCCTGCAGATACGTCACAAGCTCTTTTGTGACAAACGGCATATCCGCCGCACAGATAAAAACATACTCCTGCTGCGCCGCATTCAGAATCTGATAAATCCCTTCAAGCGGTCCGATGTCCTTATGCTCATCATACACCACGCAAAGCCCCGTATCTTCGTACGTTCCTTTTTGGGCAGCGGAAATAAGCACCTCCGAAAAGCTGCCAAGCTCACCCGCTATTTTATCAATAAAACGCTGTTCATTTATCGTCAGCAGCGCTTTATTCTTCCCCATGCGCGTGCTTTTCCCACCCGCGAGAATACCCGTACTGATGTTCATACCCATGCCTCACTCTCTCAGACTGCTGAAAAGTCTTGTATTTTTCAGCATAACCTCATTTTTCTGACCGTCACCGTATCCCCGGCAGAAAGCGCCGTACCCTCCGCAATGTCAAGATAGCAGTTACACTGCGTCATATTGGAAATCACGCTCGACGCATGTGTCTTTACCGGAAGCGATACTTCCCCGTTCTCCTCATACGCACGCACAAACCGCCTTAATTGATTGATTTTCGGATAATCACTTTTCAGAACCGCCGTCCTGATAACCGGCTTCAAAGCGTCATTTCGCGTCATCGCCGCCGCAATCTCCCAAAAATAAATTTCAAAATTAACAACCGCCGCATACGGATTTCCCGAAAGACTCAAAATCGGCGTTCCATTCAAAACACTTCCGATTGTCGGCGTCCCGGGCTGAATATTTGCCCGCGCAAAAAGCCGTTTTGCCCCAGCCCGCTCAAGCACCGCAGGCAGCAGGTCCTTCTTTCCTACCGATACGCCGCCCGTCGTAATCACAATGTCTGCACAGTCCGCCGCCTCAGCCAGCATACGCTCCAACGAAAGCTCCTCGTCGGCACACACCCTCTCATATGAAACAACAAATCCTTCCCGTTCCACTGCCGCCTTTAAAATATATAAAATACTGTTGTAGATTTTCCCTTTTTCCAGTGCCGTCCCAATCGGCATAAGCTCCGACCCCGTCGAAATCAACGCCACCCGAAGCTGCCTGTACACATCTACAGATTCCATCCCGGTACTCGCAAGCAGCCCGACCTGTAACGGCATAATCAAACTGTCCTTTTGTACCGCAATCTCACCCGCTTTCATATCCTCACCGACTTTACAGTAATTCGCATAAGACTTTACCGACGCATAAACCGCTACCCGCTCCATGCCATAATCCGTATCCTCCTGCCTGATAACCGCATCAAACCCTTCCGGAATATACGCCCCCGTCATAACCCGCACCGCGCTGTTTGGCACATACGGCAGCTCATTGCAGTCCCCCGCACAATTCTCTCCCAAAACGTTTAAAACAATCGGATTTTCCTTTGACGCATGCGCAATATCCGAAGCACGCACCGCATACCCGTCCATCGCTGACTTCGGAAACGCCGGCACCGGCTCCGCCGCGCAAATATCCTTCGCCGCCACTCTTCCGCATGCCTTTGTAAGATGCACACGCTCTGTTTCTGACACAGGTGTCACTTTTTCAAGCAACCGCCTGACACATTCTTCAATTTCCATTTTCAGCCTCCATGCTCACTGTATACTTCATAACTGTCAGGCCACGCCTTACAAATCAGCGTCAAATGATACCGTTTTGCCATTTCCACCGCATCCATCGTCGGCACTGCCTTTGACACAAGAATCGGTATTCCTGCCATCACCACTTTTCGCACCATATCAACAGGAACCCTTCCGGTTGTAAACAAAATACAGTTTTCAAATTCCAATCCATTTATCAAAGCATATCCGACCGCCTTGTCCAATGCATTGTGCCTGCCAATATCCTCAAACACACCTTGATATTCCCCTTTATAAGAAAGGTAACAGCTATGCGTTCCCATTGTCTGTTTATGCAGCGACGCATTCTCACGAAACTTTTCAATCAAATCAAAAATGCAGTCCTCTGAATACGCCGCCCATGGCATCGGATCCAGTGTTTTCACGGCGCGATAGCTTCCCAAACACTTATTCTCCGTACAGCAGGTCGGTTCCGTATTTAATTCTCCGCCGCCGTCCAAAAGCTCCATACCCTGTTTCAGGAAAATTTTCGCCGCATTTCCGGTTTCACAAATAGTAACGCTTTCCACATCGGAGCGCTCATTTATCAGCCCCTCCGTAACAATCCGCCCTAAAACAAGCTCCGCAAGTCTATTTGGCGTGCAAGCAAGACGAAGCACCGGCTTCTCATTGATGCTTACCTCCATGAAATGCTCCCTGAGCAAATCCGAAACGCCTCCGGCAGCCGTCTTGTCCGGTCTTATAATCCTTGTTTCAACACACGCCGTCTGTTTTATCTGTTCAAAGCGGTTATTGATTGTCATAATTCCTCCAACACAAAAAATCTAAAATCAAGTATACCATATTTTCCCCGAAAAACCAAATAATTATGAAATGTTCAATATTGTGCCCGATGTCTTTTAATGATATGATAAAATTAATATGGAAAAACTTGGCGAAGGAGAAAACCGTAAATGAACCTGTGCAGTAATGAACTATTAGACTTTTTTATGGCAATTCCCGACACAACAGACTCAATCGAAGCGCTTTCTGGTTACATTGCGAAATCCATACCTCCCGTATGTGACGCGCTTGGTATCGGAAAAGTAGAACTGTGCTTAAATAACCCCGAATCGCCCTACGAAGAGCGCATCAAGGACAATCTTACAATGCTGTACTGTTTTTCGGAAGGTTATGTAAATACTCCCCTAAGCAATCACTACTCCACGCATTCCGGCGGAACGGTCGAAATTCTGTTTTATCCACGCGAGCTTATTGTATGGAATAACGGCGACCTGGAGTATCTCAAATTTTTTGCATCGATAATCAATGTTCTCTGCGGAAAGGCAGGGCTTGCAAAGCTTGCAAAAATTTCGTCCGTCACCGATGCCGTCACAGGCATCGCCAATACGGAAGGCATCAACACCTTTATCGCAGACTGTTGTACGCAGGGTGTGGAAACCTCTTACACCGCGCTTTATACCAATATTAAAAATTTTCGTTACTTTAACCGTCAACTCGGCGCAAAATATGGAGAAATCATTTTAAAAAAATATGCGGAACGTCTGAAAGATTTTTTGCGCAGAGATGAAATCTGCGGCAGACTAGCCGACGACACGTTCCTTGCCATCGTCAAAAACGAACGCATCAGTAAATTTTTGGAGCATATCTCCGACATTCGGCTGCGGCTCAGCATTGACGACATGATGAACACGTTTAATATCCAGTCGAGAACCTGCGTATATCCGATTGCCAAAGGAGATACCGCAAGCACCGTACTGTACAATATATCCATCGCTATTAACCTCACAAAAGGCGCTCCTGACAGCGACCATATACGTTTTGTGCCCGAAATGCTCGCGCAGCTGAAACGCGAGAAGGAAATTGCGGGCAGTTTCTCCAAAGCGATTGCCTTGAAAGAATTTGACGTCTACTATCAGCCTAAGCTTGATTTGAACGCCAGTTCTCTTTGCGGCTGTGAAGCGTTGGTTCGTTGGAGCCGCACAAGCGGGCTGCTTGCTCCCTCCGCCTTTCTTCCAGTGCTTGAAAAAGATGGAACAATCTGCGCACTTGACCTGTACGTGCTTGAGGAAGTCTGCATAAAGCTGCGCGCATGGCTCGATTTAGGGCTTACTCCAGTGCGAATCTCCACAAACTTTTCAAAGGCGCACCTCCACAATCGCTTTCTTGCGGAAGACATTATGGGCATTATCAACAAATATGCGATTCCGCCCGAATACATTGAAATCGAACTGACCGAAAGCAGCGGATATGATGATTTTGCCTCTCTCTCCGATTTTATCAACCGCATAAAGAGTTACGGCGTTTATACCTCCATTGATAACTTCGGTACAGGATACTCTTCGTTAAAACTGATAAGCGACCTTAAAATTGATGTGATTAAACTTGACAAATCCTTTCTTAGCAACACGTCATCATTTGACAAAAAAAGCAGCAGCGCGGTTGTTATCAAAGCAATCATTGAAATGGCACACGCGCTCGGCATTAAAGTCATCTGCGCCGGTGTTGAAACTAACGAACACAAACTGCTGTTGACGCAGCTTGGCTGCGATATGATACAAGGCTTCTTATACGATAAGCCGCTTCCGCACAGTGAATTTCAGAAACGATTACAGGGCATTTCATAGCGAAATGCCCTGTCTGTTTTATGCACACGGACACCCAAAGGAAATATGCCATCAAACCGATTAATCGGTTCACTGACGGGTGCCCGGCGCGACGAGTAGGAGAAGATAATCTTCTCTACTCGATTTACATGTATCTATGACCTTAAAAATGCCGTATATCCTCTGACTGCCTCGTAAACATCCGCCTTGCTGCTTCCCTCATAAGGCGCATGCATATTGAGCACTGCAACGCCGCTGTCAATTACGTTCATGCCGTAATTTGCCATGATATAAGCAATCGTACCGCCTCCGCCGACATCGACCTTTCCAAGTTCCGCAAACTGATATTTTACATCCGCATCATCCATAATTTTGCGAAGCTGCGCTATATATTCCGCATTCGCATCATTTGAGCCGCTCTTTCCGCGCGAACCCGTAAACTTATTGAACGTCAAACCATGTGCCAAAAACGCCGCATTGTTCTTCTCAAATGCACTCGCATACAGCGGATCATAGCCCGCGCTCACATCCGACGAAAGCATTCTTGAACCGGCAAGCGCCCTGCGCACCAAACGCTGCGAATCCTCCTCGGTTGCCGCAATCAACTCTGCCACCGCGTTCTCAAAGAAATGCGAATGCATACCCGTAGCGCCCACACTGCCAATCTCCTCCTTGTCAACCAAAAGACAACAAAGCGTACTCTGTGTGACCTCCGAAGCCAAATCAAGCATCGCAAACAGTGAGGTAAATGCGCAAATCCTGTCATCTTGTCCATACGC
>CAMWNY010000130.1 GCA_947175775.1 uncultured Lachnospiraceae bacterium
GTACAATGTCTTTGCCAAAGTAGAGGTCGATTATGTCATGATACGTTTTGCATGCCGTCTCGGAGTTGATGCTTTCGCCGTTTTGTGCCATTTGGCTCATTTTCAGCTCAAATTCCGCAAACATGGTCTGACGGTAGAGCGTGGTGCGGAACTGTTCAAGGAAGTAGTTAATCAGGTACGCACGCTCTTTTTGGTCGGTCGTGTTTTTGAGCAGATACTGCATCAACAGCGCCTCGTTACAGGTAGAAGCAACCTCCGCCACAAAAATTACATAGTCGGCGTCCGCGACGGGCTGGTTTTTGTTGGAGAGGTAAGAGTGCAGGGCATGTCCCATTTCGTGGACTGTGGTAAACTCGCTGTCAAGGTTGTTTTTATAATTCAACAAAACGAACGGATGTACGCGGCATCCTGCGGAGTAAGCGCCGCTGCGCTTTCCTGTATTTTCGTAGACGTCAATCCAGCGGTTCGAAAAGCCTTCGTCCAAAAGCGTTGTGTAATCGCCGCCGAGAACGGACAGGGCATTGCGGATATTGGTCTTGGTTTCCGAAAAAGGAATGTCGCGCTCGGCATTAGAAACCATAGGGGCGTATAAGTCATACATGTGAAGCTCGTCAACTTTTAACAGTTTTTTCCGAAGGCGCACATACCGATACATGTAGTCCATGTTTTCGTGCACCGTCTCAATCAGGTTGTAGTAGACCTGTGGATTGACGTTGCTGTTGTCAAGGGCGGCGTGAAGCGGGCTGTCGTATTTGCGCATTTTAGCAAAAAAGTTCAGCTGCTTCATCTGTGCGGACAGGATTGCCGCAGAGGTGTTTTTGTGCGCTTCATATGTTTTATAAAGCGACTCGAACGCTGCCTTGCGCACACTTGCGTCTGCTTTATGGAGCAGGGAGATAAATGTGGCGTGTGTGACCGGATAGCGGTTTCCTTCAATGTCGCTTACCGAATCAAAGGTCATGTCGGCATCGTTTAGCAGCCCGAAAATATCGTCGGGTGCCTGTGCAAGGTCTCCGGCAGCAGCCAGGATTTTTTCCTCGGCATTGCTTAAAATATGCGCCTTTTTGCGGCGGATGTCGTTCAGACAGCGTTGATAAACCTGAAGCTTCGGGTTTTTGGCATAAAATGCGTTAAGCGTTTCATCGTCGATTGCCAAAATTTCAGGCTCCGCAAAGGAGAGCGCGGAAGAAAGCGCGACATAAATGCCGGCAGTTTGGTCTTTCAAACCCTGATAAGTGGTGTTTTTGGTGTCCTCGTCCGCCTTTCGCATGGAATAGTTTGCAAAGCGGTCAAGAAAAATGCTGATTTCATCCTGCAACTCCAAAAAGGATAGCAGCGTGTCCGCGCTTTCGCCGAGTTTCCCGCAGTAGGCTTCTATTTTAGCGGGCATTTTTTTGATCTCTTCAAGGTCCTTTTTCCATACGTCATCGGATGCGTACAAATCCTCAAGCGCCCATGTATGCTCTTTTGGGATGTCTTTTCTGTTTTTGATTTCCTCCATTTTGGTTACCGTAATCCTTTCTGTTCATTTTATCTGTTATTTTATCTGCTATTTTATATCAGTGTACCATTTTGAACCCGATTATGCTATACTAAACGTAAAAAAGAATTGATGAATAATTGTTCATTGGAAGGAAAGCGCAAAAAGGTATGGGTTTAAAGTTTTATATCGGAGCTTCGGGGGCGGGAAAAAGTTTTCTGTTATATCAAAGAGTGATTGAGGAGTCCCTGAAAAATCCACATATCAATTATCTGATTGTAGTGCCGGACCAGTTTACGATGCAGACGCAGCTTGAGCTTGTGAAACGGCATCCCAATAAGGGCATTATGAATATTGATGTGCTGAGTTTCGGACGGCTTGCGCACAGGGTTTTTGAGGAGACAGGAGGAGATGACAGACCTGTTTTGGATGATACGGGCAAGAGCCTTGTGCTGCGCAGGGTTGCGGCGGAGTGTGAAGAGTCGCTTGGCGTCATGAAGCGCAATATCCGCAAATCGGGGTATATCAGCGAAATTAAGTCGGCAATTTCCGAGTTTATGCAGTATGGTCTTAGTACGGATGATGTGGGGACGCTCTGCGAATATGCGGCAAAAAGAGGTGCGCTTTCCCATAAGCTTAAGGATTTACATGTTTTATATCAGGGGTTTTTGGATTATATTCATAAGCGTTTTATCACGACGGAGGAGACGCTGGACATTCTTCGCGGCGTCCTTTCCAAGTCACGTATTGTTTTTGGAAGCGTGATTGTGTTTGACGGCTTTACGGGCTTTACGCCAGTGCAGAACAAGGTAATTCAGGAGCTTATGGTGCAGGCGCGGCAGGTTGTTGTGACCGTTACGATGGATACGCGCGAAAATCCGTACCTGTTGGACGGTGAGCAAAAGCTGTTTCATTTGAGCAAAAAGACCATTCATGATCTTGATGCGCTCTGCAAGGAAGCGGGTGCGGTGCGCGAGGCGGATGAAACAATTACCGATGAACAGGTGTTCCGGCATAAAAATAATGCGGGACTTTCGCATTTGGAGCGGGAGCTGTTTCGGTATCCGCATAAGGAATTTGCGGGGGAACAGGATAGTATCCGAGTCTTTGAGGCGTCTAACCCGCGGGAAGAGCTTCGGCAGGTGTGTCTGAAAATCAGACAGCTTGTGCGCAATGAGAACTACTGTTACCGGGATATTGCGGTGGTGACGGGTGATTTGGAACGGTATGGCTTTTTGGCGGAGGAGGAGTTTTCGCGCTTTGGCATTCCGTTCTTCTTGGACCGTACCAATAAGCTTGTGCTCAATCCGTTTATTGAGTTTATCAGAAGCGCGCTTTTGGTAGTGATACAGGAGTATTCGTTTGAGGCGGTGTTTCATTTTTTGCGGTGCGGTCTTTCGGGGATTTCGTTTGAGGAGACGGACCGGCTGGAGAATTATGTGCGGACGACGGGCATTCGCGGCAGGAAGGCATGGAACAGGCGCTTTACAAGGCAGCCGAAGGGCTTGGAAGAGACGGCAAAGCTGCTCGATGAGCTGAATGATGTGCGGGAGCGGTTTGTGTCCATGATTGAGCCGCTTATGGTAAAGAAGGCTTCGGGACGCGAGCTTTCCGTATCCTTATATGCATTTATCGAGAAGGCGCAGATTGCGCAGAAGCTGACGGAGTATGCCGCGGTGTTTCAGGCGGAAAACGATCTTGTCAGGGCGAAGGAATATGAACAGATTTACCGGCTTGTCATGGAACTTTTGGAGCAGATTTGTGCGCTGCTTGGCGATGAGGAACTGACGATGAAAGAATTTGCGGATATTCTCGACGCGGGCTTTGCCGAAATCAAGGTCGGGACCATACCGCAGAACGTGGACAAGGTGGTTATCGGGGATATTGAGCGGACGCGTATGAGTGAAATCGGGGCGTTGTTCTTTGTCGGCGTCAATGACGGAATTATCCCCAAAGGCAGCGGGACGGGCGGTATTCTCTCCGATATTGACCGTGAATTTTTGCAGGAATCGGAATTTGAACTTGCGCCGACGCCAAGGCAGCAGATGTACATACAACGGCTTTATCTTTACATGACCATGACAAAACCGTCCCAATATCTGTTTTTGTCTTATGCAAAGGTGGACAGCGAGGGAAAGAGTATCCGGCCTGCTTATTTGATAAATACGGTAACAAAGCTGTTTCCGAAGATTGTGGTGGAACAGCCGCAGCTAAGAAGCATTGAGGAGCAGCTTGACGCGCCGGCGGACGCGCTTTCGTATCTTGTGGAGCTGCTTCGCCGTTATGCCGCAAACGGACTGTTTGACGCGCAGTCGGAGCGTGAGCGGCAGGTGTTTTTCACACTTTATGACACTTGTGTCAGAAATGAGACATATGCGCCGATTGTGGAAGGGATGAAACGGGCAGCATTTGCGTATCTTGCGGACGCGGGCAAGCGGCGGCTTCCGAAGGAGCTTGCACGGCTTTTGTACGGTCAGGTGCTGAAAAACAGCGTGAGCCGTTTGGAAACGTTTGCGGCATGTGCCTACGCACACTTTCTGCAATATGGATTGGGACTTTCGGAGCGCGACCGGTACAGCTTTGAGAGCGTTGATATGGGAACGGTGTTTCATGCGGTGCTCGAACAGTTTTCCGAAAAATTGACGCAAAAGGGTTATACGTGGTTTGACTTTCCGGGTGCACTTGGGGAAACGCTTGTGGGCGAATGTTTGGAAAGCTATGCTGCGGCGTACGGAGAGACGGTGCTTTACAGCAGCAAACGCAATGAATATATGATTACGCGGATGCGCAGGGTGCTCGTCCGCACGGTGCAGACGTTGCAGTATCAGCTTCGGCAGGGCATGTTTGAGCCAAAGGATTTTGAGCTGTCGTTTCAGATGACGAACGACCTTGACGCCGTCAACATTGCGCTTTCCGAGGAGGAGCGGATGCAGTTAATCGGACGCATTGACCGCATTGATACGTGCAGACAGGACGATAAGCTGTATGTCAAGGTGATTGATTATAAGTCGGGCAACCGCAGGTTTGACCTTGCGGCATTGTATTATGGGTTACAGTTACAGCTTGTGGTGTATATGAATGCGGCAGTGGAGCTTCAAAAAAAGAAAAATCCTGACACGCGTGTCATTCCGGCGGCGATGCTCTACTATCATGTAAACGATCCGATGACGGAGACGGACAAGGGAGCGCCGGACCCTGCGGAGATTGAGCAGGCGATTTTGGAGGAGCTGAAAATGACGGGCATGGTAAGCGATGACGAGGAGGTAATCCGTCTGCTTGACAAGGGCTTTGAGACGAAATCGTCGATTCTTCCGGTGGCAAAGAAGAAAGACGGCAGTTTTACGCAGGCGTCGTCGGTGCTTTCGGCGGAAGACTTTGAAACGGTTTCAAATTATGTTAACCATAAAATCAAAGAGCTTGGAACTTGTGTCCTTGACGGGGATATTCGGTTAAATCCGTATGAACAGAAAGACCAAAATGCGTGCACTTACTGTTCCTACAAGAGTGTGTGCGGGTTTGACAGGAAGCTTGGAGCGGGGCTTGTGCGTCGTTTGGAGGAGCTTGACGCGCAGGAGGCAATCGAAAAAATGAAAGAGGACGGGGGAAGAGGTTGAAAATTTTAATTTTCAACCGGCAAGTTTATGCTTTTCAGCACAAACTTGCAAGCCTTGAAAGGAGATAGACATATTTATGAATTTTACGGCGGACCAGCAGCGAGTCATTGATACGAGAAACAGTAATATCCTTGTGTCCGCGGCGGCAGGCAGCGGAAAAACCGCGGTGCTTGTGGAACGCATTATCCAAAGGATTACGGACAAGGAAAATCCGGTTGACATTGACAGGCTTCTTATCGTTACGTTTACTTCGGCGGCGGCAGCGCAGATGCGGGAGCGTATCAGCAAGGCGGTTGCAAAGGGGCTTGAGGAGCAGCCTGAGAACGAGCATCTGCAAAGGCAGGCGTCGCTTATTCACAATGCCCAAATTACGACGATTGACTCCTTTTGTCTTTTCGTAATCCGCAATCATTTTAATGAAATCGGCATTGACCCCGCTTTTCGTGTGGCGGATGAGAGCGAAATTAAGATGCTTGAGGCGGATGTTATGGACCGGCTTTTGGAGGAGATGCACACGGAGCCTTCGCCGCGTTTCCTGCGTTTTGTGGAGTGTTATGGTACCGGAACGAGTGAGAAGCGGATTGAGGAGGCAATTTTAAGACTGTATCATTTTTCCATGAGTTATCCATTCCCCGAGGAGTGGCTTTTGGCGCGGTTGGACGATTACAGGGCAGACGACGCGCAGAAGTTGTCAAAGCAGGGCTGGTTTCAGGAGGCGCTGCGTTACATTGATACTGTTTTAACAGAGTGCCAAGAGCGGCTTCGTCAGGCGCTTGCGATTGCGGGGCGGGCGGACGGTCCTGCGCAGTATGTGGAAAATCTCGTATCAGACCTTGAACTGATTGAAGCGCTCAAAGAAGCAAAGGATTACGAAGCGCTGTATGATTTGATTACTTACAGTGCATTTACAAGGCTTTCTGCAAAGAAAACGCAGGGGGAGGACCCTGTGCTGAAGGAGACGGTGAAGCGTATCCGTGATGATGTGAAGAAAAGCATTGCAAACTTAAAAAAGCTGTTGTTTCAGATTTCCGTCGAGGATATGCTGCGCGATATGGCGGTCTGTCAGGAGGCGGTGGAGGAGCTTGCGGCGCTGACACTTTCGTTTAAGAAGATGCTTGACGACGCAAAACGCGACAAAAATATCATCGACTTTTCGGATATGGAACATTTTGCCCTGCAAATTCTCTTGGAGAAGAATGAAAAGGGGGAGATTGTGCCGCGTGAGACGGCGCTTGCTCTGCGGGAATATTTTGCGGAGATTATGATTGACGAATATCAGGATTCGAATGAGGTTCAGGAGCTTTTGCTAAAGAGCATTTCGGGCGAGGAGAGCGGGCGTTTTAACCGGTTTATGGTGGGGGATGTGAAGCAGAGCATTTATAAATTCCGGCTTGCGCGTCCAGAAATTTTCATGGAAAAATATGACACGTATGTCATAAATAAGGGAGATGAGGAAACGCCGCAGGAGTGTGTGCGGATTGATTTAAGCATGAATTTCAGAAGCCGCAGGGAGGTTACGGACGCTGTGAATTTTATCTGCGGGCAGTTAATGCGAAAGTCGGTCGGAAACGTGGAGTACGATGAAAATGCCGCGCTTTATGCGGGAGCGCCGTATCCTGCGTGGGATTGCAGTGCAGGGGAAAACCCGTATCAGACGGAACTTTTGATTGCGGGAGAGCCTTTGGAAGAAGCGGAGGAATATTCCGCGAAGGAGCGCGAGGCGCTGCTTGTGGCGGAGCGTATTAAAAAGCTTGTCGGGCGTTTTCCTGTGACGGATGCGGCGACGGGGGAACAAAGACCGGCAAAGTATTCGGAC
>CAMWNY010000131.1 GCA_947175775.1 uncultured Lachnospiraceae bacterium
GCAGCGGCAAGTGCAGTGTTTTTTAATTCTTCCTGTTCTGCGCCCGTCAGCAGACAGCCGTCCTTTTGCGCCGAAAACAACGCTGCAACTGCCTCTGCTGCTTCCTCTGTCACCATCTCTTCCGCTCGCTCTTCCTGCGTGAAACGGTCACAGTGCCACCACGTATCATATTCTTCCCGACGCGTACTCATTTGATTCGACACATATTGAACTCCGCCGTTTTCCAACGGGCGAACTACTGTTTTATGTGTAAAGGATTTCGATGTGTCACCATGCGGATAGACGGCGTTGACTGTCAGCGCGATTGTCCCGTCCGGATTTTCGGTACTGCTTACGACCTCCGGATATGGAATGTCGGGATATTCCGCCTCATAAAATCCGCGCGGTCTGTATTCATATGCCTTGTTCTTTGCGAGGTACTTTGTCTTTGCACGCAGCGTTTCTTTATCAATCCTGAAATACGTCATAATAACTGTCTCAAATTCGGCTTCGGGGATTTCATACACGGTTTCGTCCACCGTACTGTCCGCCGCGGTGTAAGGAACAGGAGTTCCATACAAAATCGGATAAAAACGGTCAAATACATCATAAAAATCCACCGTTCCAAAATCATCTTCGCTCCAATCGCACAAAAACAGATTGTTTCGTTCATAGCCAATTGGCAGGATATATGTTCTGTTTTGCTTCCGGCATATTTCGTTTAACGGCAAAATCCGCAGTGCAGTGTGTTCCGACGCGTCGCTCATTGTCAGGACAAAATCTTCATATGAGAAATAGTTTCCCGAAAAAAGGAAGTATCCTTCCTGCGTGCACTGCCAAAAATCGGCAGTGTAACTTACCGTATCGGTATTTTTTATGCGTTGGTCTTTGTCGAATTGGCAATATGTTCTTACAACGTTTACGGTTCCATTTTCTGTCTGCAAATCAAAAATCCGAAAACCTAAATCCCCGGTTACAATAACGGTGCATTCCGCCGTTTGCTTTTGCTCCGCTGCACTGCAAAACGCCGTCATCTGCTCCGCGCACACCATGTCAATCTGATTTTCACTGTCAACCGCCGTGTAGCCGTTTTTTCCGAGCCGGTCGATAATACGGCGCATCTGCTCCAAACTGACACTCGTGTCAGTTTTTAGTGTTTCGGCAGAAATGTCATTGTAAATTGATGTGACCAGTTCCACAAGCTGCTTATTCTGTTTGCTTAGAGGATTTGTTTTGTTATTGTTATTGGCATTTGTTTCTGCGCTTGATGTTTCATTTGCTGCCGTTTCTGGCACTCTCGAATCCGAGAATTTTGGCGGCTGTTGACCGCAGCCTGACAATGAAAACATGATGATGCTTATCATAAAGACGGAGAGCAAAATGGCAGTTCTTTTTGGAAATTTGGTCGCTTTCGGTGCATTAATTTTAGTCGTTCTTCTTCTCATGAGTGATTGTCCTTTCCCCGTTTGGTTTTCCTATATGAACGCGTTTTTTATATTCCTTTAAATAAATATTACATTTGTAAGATTATTGGACAAAAAACTTCCTTTTTATAAATATGTTTCAAAAATATAATACTAAACTATTCTGCATTTGAAACATATACCATTCCATAAACTGCTCCAAAATTACGCATAATATGACCGTTCCAAGAAATCATCCACGACACGTCCAATCGACTTTAACAGCAATTCCTCCAAAATCCGCCGCGCTTCTCCCTCGTCCGCAAGCTGCGCAGTCTAAATCAATGCCGTTTTGAACTTTCCAAAAATTTAAGTCAAATCCATTCGTATTTTACACTCCATTTCTTATAAAGGTTTGCCGTAATCTGACCCCCAAAAGTCAGACCAAAAATCTAACGCTTGGAGGTCGGTATTTTGTCATCGCCCTTTTAATTTTCTTCACTTTGGCGTAATGCCTCAACAATACAGTTTAAACAAAACATTGCATCTTCATTTATGTAACAGCCACATATGGCACACATATTGGAATGTACTTCACAATATCGAGAATCCCCTGAATCAACTGCCATTTTGTTGCAATCACTATGCAGACATTGTTCTGGTGTTGTATTAATTTTTTCACCCGTTTTATGGTAAATACCTTTAGCCATGCCACCTAATACTTCTAAGGTCATCTCTCCACTTGCTACCTTACTAACCGTAAACTTATAATCTGTTTTTTTAGGTATACAATAAAATTTGCCGTCTTTCACCCTTGTATTTCTATTATATTCTCCTAATTCAAACGATGTAGATATGATATATTCTCCAGTGAAATCCGATTGTTTTGCTTTAGATTTGCTTCCCATATAATATATATATCCCTCTTTTGTAAAATAAAAATAATTTCTATGAGTGCCAGATGTGTCATCATCTTCCCATATTCCAATTAACTCCTCTTTTGTAATCGTATTAGTCGGATCCTTTTTTATTTCTTCTTCTATTATAAGCTCTTCTAACATGTCAACGGCACCGACAAGCGTTTGATAATTATCAACCAATTTCTTCTGTTTATCAGTTAATGCATCATATGTCTTCTGAACTTCATATATTGCATTTGCTTTATCTAAATTTACATCGCCAATTCCGTTAATTTGTTGCGAAACAGATTGTGCCATGACAATATCTTCTTCCGATGCACAGCCGGTTATCAAAAAAGTAAATAGTAACGCCAATATCATAATACCTTTTCCACTTTTCATATAGTTTTCCTCCCACAGTATAATTTTCTTTATTATATCTCTTATATTCATAAATTTACACTCATTTTCATGACATCTTTACCCGACTGCTTGTCCTCCATAAAACACACATTTTTCACAGTATTTCAAATTTTTCCTCTGCGACGGTTCGTGTCAACGGGAGTCTGACAGCGACTTTGTATCAGGCAAAAACAATATGAAAAAACACCCTGGTCACATCATATAATCCACCCAGTTTTCGGCAATCTTATCCGTCAGCTGCTCAACCGTTTCTTTTAGTTCCTCCGGTTTTCTTTCATAAATATCAATCAGCGTGTCCAGCACCCCCAAGGCTCGCCCCTCATGAAACTGCTCTTTTTCCGGTTCATGCGGTCTGATATGCTCACGGTACTTATTCTGCGCAAAAATGATATACGGCAGTCCCTCCGCATACCGCCCCGCAATCCACATACACACCCGTAAAAGGCGCTTTTCTGTAATAAATATGAAAACACGGCGCCAGATGTGTACCGTCCGTGCGCAGGCTGACTTCATCAATCAATTCTTCCCTGACACGCATCAGACGGTTGCGTTCCTTCGGGTGCGGCTGAAACCCCAACGGCTTGAGTAGATTTTTTAAACGTTTCCGCACCAGCTTGACAGCGTCTTTCTTAATACTAATCGGTTCGTCCATTTCCATAGCCTTCTTCCTTTTATAAAACAGATTTCCGGTACAAATCATAGATGTCAATATTTTTTTCCACAAATACATCTAACAGTTTTTCATAACCGTTCTTTTGCATAAAAGCAAATTCGTTTTCCGATATGGGATTCAGCATTAACCAAGTTATGACACGCGTGTCAGTTTCTATGATGCCCAAATCATGTTTCAGGGAAAAAGGCGGTATTAACAAAATGTGCTTCATGTCAATATTGGGCTGGTATACCGGAATAATATCCTTATAAACCTCATACGGATGCGCCCGCACCTTGCCTTTTATCATGGCAAACGCACAGGTGGATAACAGCCCGTCAAACCAATGATTCCTGCTGTCGCAGATGCCCATAAATTCCACATTCAATTCTTTGTCGTCTGCCGTCAGCAGATTTTCGCACTGATACACACCTAATGTCGAGTACGAAGTAACCCCTTTAAAGGGACTGTCCGGACATCCCACAATCTCGACGCAAGCCTGTTCATCGTCTGAATAAAATGTTTCTATCTGAACCGGATTTTCGAAAACATCTTTTATCCGCTGCAAAACCAATTGTTTTTGTTTCATATCAGAATATTATGCTCCATCTTCTAAAATTTGTTTTATTGAACACGCAATTTCGTAAGCAAGGTTTACAGGAACCGCATTTCCTATCATTTTATATGCATTATTTGTATTGGAATAAATAAATTGAAAATCATCCGGAAAGCCTTGAATTCGCGCTACTTCCCTGATTGTCATACGGCGGTACAGATGCTCTGAACCCGAAGCAAAGCGGCACTCATTTTTTCCAACCTTAATCATTTTAGGAGCCTGTGGGTGAAGTTGACACTGCCTGCCCGAAGCTTGTACTGTAAAAGCCTGTTCATTCCACGCTTTTACTCTGTTTCTGCTCATAAAAATAGGAGAATAGGCGCCTACAAAATATTCATTATTGTTCACTGCATTCAAATTATGCTGATTTTTATCTGCTGCCGGAACTGCGGTTTCCTGTAAATCCCAAATGACATCCCGCAGTGTAATTTTGTTTTCATCTTTTTCAGTAGAGCCGCGAGGGAACACAAAATTGATTCCTAAATCTTTTCTGAACCCAATATAAAAAACTCTTTTTCTCTCTTGGGCAACACCATAATCTTTTGCATTTACAAGAGTAATAGAAACATTATAACCACAATTTTCGAACATTGACACTATATTTTGAACAGCATTTGTATGCCTGTTAGATAACATTCCACTAACATTTTCAGCCAAAAAAAACTTAGGCTGTTTTCTCTTTAAAATTCGGATATAGTCAAAAAAAAGCTGTCCCCTTTCATCATTAATCCCCCGTAATGCCCCTGCCTCTGACCAAGATTGGCAAGGCGGACCGCCAATAATGCCATCAATTTCATCAGGAAAATCCGTTTCATAAAGACTGCGAATATCTTCTTGAATCAAATTTGTATTTGGATGATTTATTTTAAAAGTTTCCCAAATTGTTCTGTCGTACTCATTTGCAATCGGAATTTCAAATCCTGCCTTTTCAAATCCCAAATCCAAACCGCCACATCCACTAAATAAACTGATAACTTTCATGCTAGTTCTCCTTACTAAAGCTAATCAGCTTTGCGTCATTAAGCTGTGCTGGATTATCAGGATTTTTGATTCTAATATCCGTAATAGTCAATTCCGGTATTGTCTGTTCTAAATCCAATAATTTTTGTATATTGCCAAATGAATTCCATTTTGTCTCATTAACGATACACATAAAATTAAATCCTTTTGACATATCTCGCTCATAAACATAATGAAATACCTTCCACGGATTATCAATCCCCCACATTCCACGGATACGCATATATGTAATTCCTAACGGATCTACCCTATTGACATGCCCTAATTCTTTACTCTCTGTAAATTCAATATCCGGTATCGCCTCAACACCATTTTTAATTGTGTATTTAATACGGCTATAGCATTCTTCTGACGCACAGTAATCAAGACCATATACCATGCACAAATGCTTTAAACGATTTTGTTTCACTACACCAACTGTATAAATAATATCTTTTTCTTCCCAAGTTTCCGCATTCTTACAGGCTGACGAAATCATAGGACTTGATGCATAAATTTTATGTTTCGGATAACTGCTGTTTAACGCAAGCGCTGCGTTATCACTCTCAATTTTCTTAGCTTCTATCGCGTCCCCGTATTTTAACATTGCATCAGGCGGATTAGAATTATTTCCTAAATATGAGAAAACCTCATTGAGCCGTTCGATTCTTTCTTTTTCAGGCATATTAAAAGAATTTGCAAATATGTCTTTTATATATTCTTCTAAGGCATCTCCAGCATTATTCGCTCTATTTTTACCTTCATAGTAATTTACAAGCTGTGTTACCGGATTCTGTACGAGATTTATTATCGCATCAATAATATTCATTTCAAGCGTCCTTTCCTTTTACATGATTGTACTAATTTATTATATTGTAAACAAACCTATATTTTCAAGGGCAAAACCGTGTGCTTAATCACTGTTTTCAATTCATACAGCAATCCTATCGTCTTTTTATATTCCATCTTCTGTCTCCAATCGCCCAACGAAATAATTGAATATTTTATACTTGCACAACCTAAATTTTTTAATCAAACTGCGTTTTCCAATTCTCGTCATAATAAGCGTCAAAACACATCTCAATCTGCTCTCTTGTTGTTTTTTCCACTGCCAATTGCCTTGGCAGCTCCTCACGTCCGAAATACCGAATCTCCGTCGTCTCAATATTCTCCTCAAACGCACCGCTTAGCGTGCCGCACAGCACAAAAATCTTAATCACCCCATAGGCATAATTGCATACATTGTGCCTGCGCCAGTCCTGAACGGCAATCAGGCGTTGCGCCGACACATCAAACCCTGTTTCTTCCTTCGCTTCTTTTATCACATTGGACGCCACCGACTGGTCTACATCACACCAACCGCCCGGCAGTGACCATGTCCCGTTATTTTCATGCACCAGCAGAATTTTCCCATCCCCAAAAATCGCCGCCCTTGTGTCAATCTTCGGAGTTTGATACCCTTCTTCATTACAAAACAAATCCCGTATCTTCGCAACAGGAACCTCAGTCCGCTCTGAAACCATCTCCGCAGCAATCAGGCGCAGCGCCTCATACCGCTCTTTGTCATACGGGTCGCGCCCGTACATCAGTCCCGCCTGCGCAATGCTTTGTATCCGGATTGCCCATTCCAGCAATTTGTCATTCATCAAAAGTTCCTCCACATAATCCCATAATGCAAAAATGCCCCCGACCAAAACATCAAGGACATTTTTTAATCTTTCAAGTGTTCCTTCGTATTCGGCTAAAGCCATTTGGTCTTCTTTTAACTGTAGCAAAAAAACACAAAAGAAACAAGATAAATTATAGAATCTCTTTACGCTGCTAACCTAGCGCCACATCCAATATCATCATAATCACAAACCCGGCCGCAACGCCTATCGTACTGATA
>CAMWNY010000132.1 GCA_947175775.1 uncultured Lachnospiraceae bacterium
CTGCAAACCATATATAATCTTACGGAATATAAATGCTCCTGCGAGAAATATACCATTTGGAGTTTTTTGTCATTCATAGTAAACGGATCGCCCTGAAGCGTCTCCCGCGCCGATGTATTAAATGCCTCCTGCCGTGAAATCTTGTGATTTTGCACTGCGCCCTGCGGAAAAACACGCATCAGCATAATAAAGGCAACCGTCACAATCAAAATTTGAACAACTGCATTTCTTTTTATATGTTCTATGTCACCCACCGCATGACAAAGCGCGTCCTTTATCACAAGCCTTCACCTTCCTTTGCCCCTGTCTCCTCGCGTACCACGTACTGCGGTGAACGGTTGATGCTGATATAAATCCGCCCGATGTACTCCCCAATCAACCCAAGCATAAGCATTAACATGCCGCCGATAAACACAACTGCTGCCATAAGCGAACTAAAGCCCATCGGCACCGCCGGATTGACCAGCTTCTTAATCACCGTGTAAACTCCATAAAGAAATCCTGCCACCGCAAAGAGCCCCCCTGTCGCCGTCGCGATGCGCAGCGGTAGAATGGAAAACGCCGTAAATCCGTTAAACCAAAGCGATAGCAGCTTGCGCATGGTATAACCGGAGTTGCCGACTTCCCGCTTTCGATGTTTTACGGGCACATTTGCAATATTTTTCGTAGCGCGCAAAACCAAACCAATCACATACGGATAGCTGTGCTCATACGCCAGCATACTGTCCACGACAAAACGCCTTGCCGCAAAATAGCTTGTCAGCTGCAGCTCCTTTGGCTTTCCAAGCATCAGCCGTGTCATGATGTCGTTGACGTGACTGCCAAAGTTACGGAACGCGCTGTGCTGCTTGGAATTGTAGCTTGCATACACAACGTCTCTCCCCTGCTCAATCGCGTCAATCAGGCTGCCCACCTCGTCCGCGGGCGTCTGTCCGTCATCGTCAAGACACACCACAATATCTCCGTCCGACTTTCTTAATCCTGCCATCAATGCCGCATGCTGTCCGAAATTTTTTGCAAGGCTGATTCCCGTTACATTGTTATATTTATCACAAATTTGTCTGATAACCGCATACGTGTTATCAGGAGAGCAGTCGTTTACGAGAAAAATGTCATAATCGTATGCCGCAAGCCCCTTCATCGTATCCATAATCTCCGCCACTACCGCCTCAATTGTATGTTCACTCCGGTAGCAGGGTATGACAAAGCTTATTTTGCTCATTGCCCTCTGTCTCCTTTTAACGCTCCGTACAGGATTAAATCCTCATAACTTCCGTCCAGTAAAAGCTCGTCCCGCAAATATGCCTCCCGCGGGAAACCAAGTTTTTCATTCATACGCACACACGGCTTATTCCGCGCAAGCACCCTTGAATGCAGCTTGTGCAGTTTCAGCGTGTCAAACGCATAATCCCAAATCAGGTTGCCGACCTCCGTCCCGATACCCCTGCCGCGCGTTTTATCCCCGTCCAAAAAAAGTCCCCATTCCGCCTTGTTGTTCTCCTCATCGAAATTTTGGAGATAAACGGAACCAAGCGGCGTATCGTCCGCCGCATCCACAATTACAAACTGATGTACCTGTCCCGTAAAAACCTTGTTTTCGAGCCAGTTTTGGTGCTCCTTTGCTGTAATTTCCTTGCGGTACAGAAAGTTTTCCACAACCTCCGGCGCATTTCTCCAGCGAAGCACAAGCTCCGTATCCGCCTCCGTAATCGGTCTTAAGTAAATATGTTCTCCTTTTATGATAAAATCCTGATTTACCGGCTTCATTTGTCATCCCTCCGAATATCATATACCAAAAACGCTATTTCGCCGCTATCCGTGCAAATCGCGTCAGCCCGCCTGCACTGTATCCGCACGCCGCGCTTTGCATAGTACACCGCAAGCCATTCCATATCCCTGTCCGGCGCCGCCACAAAGTACGCGCCCTTCTCCTGCAAAAGTGCGCTCTGCATATCCCGAAACCCTTTATCGGCAAGCTTTTTGCGTGCAAGTGGACTTTTTGCCAGCCACCCGCCGCAATAATCGTAGTTTTTACAGGTGTTATCCACATCCTCAAACATTTTTTCCGAATAGGACGCACCCTCGTACGAAGTCGCAGAATACACATCCATCACATAATATGAATCTTCATGTTCACGGCAGTAATCCATAAACGCATACCACCGCAAATCTGCACGCGCACGCGCCTCATACTCGTCATTGACACGCCCGAAATTTACGGCAAATGCTGCTGCCAACAGAAAAATCACAAGCAAATAGACAGTTGTCGCTGTAATCCCCTTCTTCTTTGGCTCCGCGCTTTTCTCAAGCTTGCGCAGATCATAAATCCAAAAGGCAAGAATAAACGCTAGTTCTGTCATGAGAAGCGGCATTGTCACACGGTCAAGCACCCTGTCCATCATATATAAATATAACCACAAAACACTCCTTATAACCAACAGCAGCGCGATTTTAGGCACAATCCTGCGAAATACCGCCCCAATCTGCCTGTTTTTTGCCGCCGGTATCATACAAAACACGACATAAAGCACATACGCGGCAGCAACCGCAAGGTCCGCGGCGGACATCTGATTCAAAATCCGCTGCTGATACAGCCAAAACGCCTCGCGAACACTGTTTTTACTCACAAGCCCAAACGTATCGTTGAGCTGCCTTTTCTGATACCTCGCCATCGACTCCAAAAGCCATGTGTCAATCGACTCGTCCAGTGCAAAATTGTAATTTTCCAAAAGGGCATACGACTCCCTTGAAAGTCCCACGGACTCATAAAATGCTTTGTTCTCATCATAAGCCGGAAGCTCGTAAAAATCATAAAGCTTTGTCCGTGCGTCAAAAAAGTCCCTGAAATTTCCCCAGTCATTGGCACGGTAGGCAAGCATGTCCAAACTGAACACGACAAGCATTCCGAACAGCGCCCCACCGATTAGCGCAAGATATTTTCTGAAATTCGCTCCCGTAAAAATCTTTTCCTCCGACGCCCACTTAAACAGCCCTGCCAAAAGCACAAACGGCATCAGCATCAGGCAGACTTCCGTCCGAATCATAAACGCAAGCACCACCAGTAAAAGCGGAATGACGTTTCTTCCTTTTTTATTGTCGGAGGTAATAAACAGGAAAACCGCGCACATCATGCACATACCCGCCGTGACGCTGTACTGCACAATGACAAGCTCGCGCAGAAACAGACCAAAGAACAGAAAAAACTCTGCAAGAAGCGCCATGACACGGCCTTTTGTGGTCTGAAACAGTGCGGTAAGCCGCACCGCTGTCAAAACCGCCGCGCCAAACTGACAGACGCACAAAAACAAGCCGTACCATGCTGCATTTGGCACAGCTTTGTACAACAGGGCAATCAGCCACGAAAGCGGATACAAAAGCTGTACGCTGTAACCGCTCGGCGTGCCGGTATAAGCCCCCGAGACGATGTCCTTGATTAAGGTATCGTCGTTCAAATCATAATAAAAGTCAAATACAATCGCAGGAAACGCCACAAGCAGAAGGGTGAATACAGCAAGGACACACACTCTGCCTGCTTTCCTGCCTGTGCGGCTATCCGTCATACGTGATAGAACTCCTTCACCTTGCTAACGATATAATCCACTTCAGACTCCTTCAACGCGTAAAACATCGGGAGCCGGAAGATACGTTCGCTCTCTTTTGTCGTATAAATGTCTTCACCCGCAAACCTGCCGAACTTCAGCCCTGCAGGGGCAGTGTGAAGCGGAACGTAGTGAAATACGCTCCAAATGCCGTTTTCCTTTAAAAATGCGAGAAGCTTTGTACGCTCCTCCAAGTCGCGCGCCTTTGCATAGTACATGTGCCCGTTGTGCACACAGCCTTCAGGAATTGTCGGAAGCTCCAAAAGCCCGCGCTCCTTTAAGGGCTGCAGCAGCGTATCGTACTGCTCCCAACGCGCAAGCCTTGCTTTCGTGATTTCCTGTGCAAGCTCTAACTGCGCCCATAAATACGCGGCGTTCATGTCGCTTGGCAGGTATGAGGAACCGTAATTCATCCAGCGGTACTTGTCCACCTGTCCGCGGTAATACTGCGAACGGTTTGTACCCTTTTCGCGGATAATCTCGGCATCCGTAATATATTTTTCATCTTGTATTAAAAGCGCGCCGCCCTCGCCCATGCTTACGTTTTTTGTCTCATGGAACGAATAACAGCCGAAATCGCCGATTGCGCCGAGCGCCTTTCCCTTGTAAGTTGCCATAATGCCCTGTGCAGCGTCCTCAATGACAAACAGGTTATATTTTTTTGCAAGCGCCATAATCTTGTCCATCTCGCAGGAAACGCCCGCGTAGTGGACAGGAACGATTGCTCTTGTTTTTTGAGTGATTGCCGCCTCAATTAAGTTTTCGTCAATGTTCATGGTGTCGGGGCGGATGTCAACAAAGACTGCCGTCGCACCGCGCAGTACGAACGCGTCCGCCGTTGACACGAACGTGTAGGACGGCATAATGACCTCATCGCCCTCCTTAATATCCGCAAGCAGTGCCGCAAGCTCCGTCGCATGCGTGCAGGAAGTTGTAAGCAGGCATTTTGCCGTGCCTGTCTGCCGTTCAATCCATTCGCTGCATTTTTGTGTGAAAGGACCGTCACCACATATTTTCTGATTTTCCACGGATTGCTTGATATATTCGATTTCCCTTCCCGTAAACGGAGGGACGTTAAAGTGAATCATGTGGTTCTCCTCTCTCATATTTTGCCCTAAACTTTTCTATCCTTAATATTACACAGTATATGGAAATTTTGCAAGGAAAATATTGGAAATCCAATACGCAGACACATGCCAAAAGCGGACGGCGCGCCTGCGGCATACTTTTTTGCTTGTGACAAAGCATATGGCGCGGTATAATAGAAATAATAGCAGGAATGAAGCTGTTTTGCGGGATTGAAACTGTAGAAAATGGAGGATTATCATGAATTTCTGTCTGAATACAAACGCTGCCTATGTTGATTTTAACCGTCTGGTGCATGACCGCTTCTTTGTGGATAAGTCCGCTATCATTGAAAAAATCAGCGCCCGGATTAACACGAAAAACCGTTATGTCTGCATAACGAAGCCGCGGCGTTTCGGAAAAACATCCGTTCTGAATATGTTGGGGGCATATTACGGCAAAGCGTACGGCGCGAAGAATTTGTTTGACGGACTAAAAATCAGTAAAAGTGCGTCTTATGCTGTCCATTTAAATAAGTATAATGTGATCAATCTGTGTATGAATGAAATCCCGCTTGACTGGAGCCGTTACGAGGATTACATTACACATTTTAATAATGCAATTATCCATGATGTGAAAGAAAACTACCCTGCACTTAAGGACAAAAGGTTTGAAAAAGCATCTGACGCTCTTTGGGCAACAGGGGACGAGTTTATTTTTATGATTGACGAGTGGGATTATATTTTCAATCATGAATTGTACCCGGAACATCAGGGCGCTTTTTTGGAGTTTTTGCGAAATCTGCTTAAAGATAAACCCTACGTCGCGCTTACGTATATGACGGGGGTTCTTCCGATTAAGAAATACTGTACGGGTTCGGCGCTGAATATGTTTGACGAATATACCATGCTTAAAGATCATTTTTACGAGAACTATTTTGGATTTTTGGAATGCGAGGTCGAAGCGTTGTGTCAAAAGCAGGGTAAGGTATTTCTGGAAGAAATCCGAGATTGGTATAACGGCTACTTAACCGGAAATGGGGAACGAATTTACAATCCCCGTTCCGTCGTACTGGCGTTGATGAATGGATACTGTCAAAGCTACTGGACGCGAACGGGCAAAATGGATGAAGTGCTGTTTTTCCTGAAATACAATATCGGCGAAGTGCGGGATGATGTAGTGAAAATGGTGGACGGATCGTCGATTTGGATTGATATTGAGGAAGAATTCGCCGCGGGACAGGAACAGCCCCAAAACAGGGAGGCAATTTATGCCGCTATGATTATCTATGGTCTGCTCTCTTACAGTGACGGGGAGCTGCGCATTCCGAACAAGGAACTGATGATTGAATTCCAAAAAGCATTAAAAGACGACGAGTTTGGGTATGTCGCGGAACTTGTGCGCAATTCAGGCGCGGTGCTTGAGGCGACCTTAAACAAAAAAGGGGATATTGTGGCGTCTTATCTCCATGATATTCACAACAGCGAGCTTCCTATTTTAAGGTACAACGACGAAAACAGCCTTTCCTGTGTGGTGACACTTGCGTATCTTTCGGCAAGGAATAAATACAAGGTTGAACGGGAAGAAAAAAGCGGCAAGGGTTTTGTGGATTTTATCTTTTATCCAAGAAGAAAGAACCTGCCTGGAATTATTTTAGAACTCAAGGCAAATAAGACACCTGAAAACGCGATTTCACAGATTAAAGAAAAGGAATACTGTGAAAAATTGAAAAAAGAAAACGTCACGCATATTCTTGCAGTTGGAATTAACTACGACACAAGAGTAAAAGAACATCAGTGTGTGATTGAGGAGCTAATCGAGTAGGGGGGGACTGTCTTCCCCTACTCGTCATGCGGCGCATACACCGCAAACATCTCATTCTCATACACCAGCGCATAATCCGACTTCTTTGCAAACGCAAGGACTGCATCGCGCTTTTTATCTGCCTTCCCCTGCTGTTCTCTAAGCCTCAATGCCTCTGTCCCCAAAATCACGACCGGCGTTTCGCCGTTTTGATACAGATTTTCCAAATCCTGCTCAAGCAGCTCCAGTCTGTTGGAATCCAAATCCCCCCACGTCGTAAACACTGCCGGCTCCATATCCATAATATACGAAACCGCGGGAATATCGCCATATAATATCACACGTTTTTTATTCAAACCGCTTTCATAAAGAAAACTGTCAAGC
>CAMWNY010000133.1 GCA_947175775.1 uncultured Lachnospiraceae bacterium
ACGGCAGTAATTAAAGATAAAATGGCAATAGCTGATTGTGACTGTAAGAGAGCCCAAATACTGGACCTTAACAGCCACAAGCGCCGCCGCCATCGAAGATGCCGTCATTTCCAACAAATATCCGACATTCTGTATCAGCACTCCCAACAGGAAATACTGCATGAGCTTCTGTTCCCGTGAGCCATCACCCTTAAGCAAAAGAAATAATGCAAAGACAATAATACCAATACAAAAAATTTCAAGACCTAAAAACGCAATACTCATATTCCATACATTCTGATTATTTCACCACTCTTACACGGAACACACCTTCAATGCTGTTGAGCCGTGCAAGAATCTTCTCATCCGCCGCTGCTGCAATATCCATCAGCGTATACGCATACTCGCCTCTTGACTTATTCGTCATATCGCTGATATTAATGCCAGCCTCGCCAAACGCCGCCGTAAACTGCGTAATCATGTTTGCGATATTCTTATGCAGAACCGCAATCCTGCCTACATTCGAGCACACACCCATATTGCATGCAGGATAATTCACGCTGTTTCTGATATTACCGTTCTCAAGGTAATCCATCAGCTCATCCACTGCCATCATGGCACAATTGTCCTCCGACTCCTCCGTCGAAGCGCCAAGGTGCGGAATCACAATACAACCCTTTGTTCCCGCCGTTGTCGGGTTCGGGAAATCCGAAACATACTTTCTTACCTTGCCTGCCTCCAGGGCGGCAACCATATCCTTCTCATTTACAAGCTGGTCCCTCGCAAAATTTAAGACAATCACGCCCTCTTTCATCTTCTCGATTGCAGCAGCGTCAATCATGCCCTTCGTAGCGTCCATAAGCGGTACATGCACCGTAATGTAATCGCAGTCCGCATAAATATCATCTACATTTTTTACATGTTTGACCTCCCTGGTCAATTTAAGCGCCGCATCCACTGAAAGATACGGGTCATATCCATATACTTCCATGCCAAGCGCTACCGCCGCGTTTGCCACGCGGATACCGATTGCGCCAAGTCCAATGATACCAAGCCTTTTTCCGTAAATCTCCGTACCTGCAAAATTCTTCTTTGCCTTCTCCGCGTCCTTGCCGACTGTCTCCACATCAGCATTCGCCTTCACCCAGTCAATACCGCCAGTCACGTCTCTTGACGCAAGCAGCATACCTGCAATCACAAGCTCCTTGACGCCGTTTGCGTTCGCGCCCGGCGTGTTAAATACCACAATGCCTTGCTCGGCACACTTTTCAAGCGGAATATTGTTTGTTCCCGCACCGGCTCTTGCCACCGCAAGCAGCTTCTTTGGCAGCTCCAAATCATGCATTGCCGCGCTTCTTACAAGCACGCCCTCTGCATGCTCCATGCTGTCCGTTTTCTGATACTCTTCCGTAAATCTTGATAAACCGATATTTGAAATCGGATTCAGACAATGATACTGATACATTTTGACACCTTGCTCCTTTCTCAGTTCGCAAATTTGAGCCTCTGCTCAAATTTGCAATGTGAAAAATTTATTTTTCACATTGACTCCTCAAACTTTTTCATAAACTCCACAAGCTTCTCCACACCCTCAATCGGCATTGCATTGTAAATGCTTGCCCTCATACCGCCAACGGTTCTATGTCCCTTCAGGTTCTCAAAGCCTGCCTCTTTTGCTTCTTTTACAAACTTCGCATCAAGCTCCTCATTTCCCGTAACAAACGGTACGTTCATCAGCGAACGGTCTTCTTTTCTGACCGTACCCTTAAAGAGCTTACTCTCGTCTAAGAAATCATATAAAATCTTAGCCTTCTTCTCGTTGTATTCCTTCATCTTCTCAAGCCCGCCCATTTTCTTGAGCCACTTGAATACCTTGCCGCAGATATAAATACCATACGCAGGCGGTGTATTGTACAGCGAATCATTGTCCGCATGTGTCTTATACTTGAGCATGGTCGGCGTACCGGCAAGCACGTCGTCCGTAATTAAATCCTCCCTGATAATGACAATCACCACGCCGGCAGGACCGATATTCTTCTGAACGCCGCCGTAAATCACGCCGTACTTTGTCACGTCAACAGGCTCTGACAAAAAGCATGAAGAAACATCCGCTACAAGCGTCTTTCCCTTTGTGTTCGGAAGCGTCTTATATTTTGTTCCATAAATCGTATTGTTCTCACAGATATAAACATAATCCGCGTCCTCGGAAATCGGCAAATCCGAACAGTCCGGTATGTAAGAAAACGTCTGATCCTCACTGGAAGCAATCTTGTTTGCCTTACCATACATGCAGGCTTCCTGGTATGCCTTTTTTGCCCACTGGCCTGTCACAATATAGTCCGCAACGCCGTTCTTCATTAAATTCATCGGTATCATCGCAAACTGCTGGCTCGCCCCGCCCTGTAAAAACAAAACCTTGTAATTATCAGGAATGTTCATCAGCTCCCTTAAATCTGCCTCTGCCTCCTTGATAATCGTATCGTAAGCCTTTGAACGATGGCTCATTTCCATGACCGACATTCCGGTCCCTCTGTAATCTAACATCTCGTCTGCAGCTTCTTTTAACACTTCTTCAGGTAAAACTGCCGGACCTGCTGAAAAGTTATACACTCTTGACACTTTTAATTCCTCCTTGTTTTTCGAAGAAAAATGCGACTGTCCCTACAGGAGCAGAGGAATTTTCCTCCTGATTTCACATTAAATTCGGGTTATGACCCGTTTCTATATATACAACATATGTATGTTGAATATTTGTAACTATTCGGTATCTTCAAAGTTATGAAAATTTCCAATCATTAATAAAATAAAATCACAGGTGTCCCTTTTTCCACGACCTCATACATCTCGCTCATAATCTCAAGCGGCGTATTAATGCAGCCGTGGGAACCGTCCGTCAGGTAAATATCCCCGCCAAATTCCTTGCGCCAAGTTGCGTCGTGAATACCGATATTGCCGTCAACCGCCATCCAGTATTTCACGGGCGTCGCGTAATTTCTGCCCCGCAGCACCCTGTTTTGCTGTTTAAAATAAACATAGCACACTTTCGCCGGCGTATCCCAGCCTCTGGAGCGGTTTCCCGTCACAACAGGCGTGTCAATCACAATCTCTCCGTCCTTGTAGTAATACATATGCTGCGCGCCCATATCCACCTCAACATACGTATCTCCAATATCGTCCGCGCCCTTTTCCCATACCTCTGAGCGGTACGCAGGCACTCTTGTGCCGCTCTCACCGTTCAGAAAGGCATTTAATAAAAACGCATACTCCTCTTTGGTATCAATGGCATTTCCGTAACTGCCTCCCGCAACGGTTACATGCTTTCCGCTTGTTGCCTGAAACTCCCGTTCCACGCCCACCGTATCATACGTCATGGACAAATATTCTATGTATTCCTGTATCAGGGACGCATCAAGCACCGGCTTATTGTCCTCGCCAAATACAATGTCCCCGTTCCCGTCAAGCGCCATCCAGTCACATACCACATTCTCGTCAATAATCTCCTGACGGTCTCCGAACAAATACGTCATTTGAAAGCCCTGAAAATCCCGGACACCCTCCCATTTTGCAAGCGTATCCTTCATTTCATCCGTATATGGTATGGATTGGTAACAGTGCTTTTTGTTTTCCTCTGCCGAAAGGTCTATATCTGTTAATTCATTAACAATCCCTTCGCAAATCAATTCTACCGCATTCTCTTTCAAAAGTAAATCCTTTGTTTCGTCTACAAGAATATATCCTGCCGCTGCACTCTTTACAATGGAAACGGAATTTTCAGGATTATAAAGCCTGTCATTCAGCCAATCCAATTCACCCAGCTTTTCTTTCATCAGCGCCAAGTCGTAGCTGTATTCGGGCGCAATCTGATAAACGCCGCTCTCTGCAAAATGTGTAAGCCACGAATAGCCCCTGTTCTGATGATAAATGTTCTCCACGACAGGCGCGTACGAAGCGCTCACTCCATACGCATCCAGTTGTAGCGTATGTACCAAACCGTCAAGGGTATGTATGTTGACGCTTTTAAAATCACCTTCTGCGGCGCCGTCCAGCCGTGCCGTCACCTCCTGCGGCGTCATTCCGGTACAGTAAATACCGTTAATCCATACCCCCATCGGAAATACATTTTTATAGTAAAATTCATTCAGCGCAGTGACGGCCGCCGCCAAAAGCGCAGCCGTCACAAGCACTGTACCAAATAATCGAATCAGTATTTTTTTCATGTTGTTTTCTATATTATTGTCTGTTGTTCAAATCATCCGCATCAAAGGCATCACTGATCGGCGCTCCTGCCGGAACCATCGGAAATACCTTGTCGTCCTCCTCAATCACGCACTCAATCACAACCGGCTTTTGCAGCGCAATCGCCTTCTCAATCGCAGGCGCAACCTCCTCGCGCGTCGTCACGCGGATTGCCTCGCAGCCAAGTCCCTCCGAAACCTTCACAAAATCAACCTTATCCGTCAGCACCGTCTGCGAATACCGTTTTTCATAAAACAGCGTCTGCCACTGTCTCACCATGCCAAGCACATGATTGTTAATCACAATCTGAATAATCGGAATATTGTATCTGCTTGCCGTCGCAAGTTCGTTCATATTCATGCGAAAACACCCGTCGCCTGCGATATTAACGCAGATTTTCTCCGGCTTTCCAACTTTCGCACCGATACATGCGCCAAGCCCGTAACCCATTGTTCCAAGTCCGCCCGAAGAAAGGAAGGTTCTCGGCTGCGTGTACTGATAAAACTGTGCCGCCCACATCTGATGCTGTCCAACGTCCGTCGAGATAATCGCCTCACCCTTCGTAATGCGGTCAAGCTCCTCAATCACATACGGGCAGGTCAGCTTATCGGATTCATATTTTAACGGATACTTTGCTTTCATATCCTGAATCTGTGTAATCCAGGCGTCATGGTTTTGCTGCTCCAACTTACTGTTGAGCTCCTTTAATACCGTCTTTAAATCGCCGATGACCGCTGCATCCGTCTTAATGTTTTTGTTGACCTCCGCCGCGTCAATATCAATCTGCAAAATTTTCGCATTCTCCGCAAATTTCTTGGGATTACCGATTACACGGTCAGAAAACCGCGCGCCAAGCGCAATCAGCAAATCACACTGGCTGACGCCATAGTTTGAAGTCTTTGTGCCGTGCATACCAATCATTCCGGTATACATCGCACTCTTTCCGTCAAATGCGCCCTTTGCCATCAGCGTATCGCAGACCGGAGCCTGAATTTTCTCCGCAAACTCTTTTACCTCTCTCGACGCATTCGAAATAACCGCGCCGCCGCCAAGATAAATGTACGGTTTCTTTGCATTTTTAATCAGCTCCAACGCCACGTCAATATCCTGCTCGCTATACGCATTTTTCAATGCGGGAGTTTCCGGCTTTACCGGAGTGAACTCGCACTTATTTGCTGTCGCGTCTTTTGTAATGTCCACCAGCACCGGACCGGGTCTTCCTGATTTTGCAATTTGGAATGCCTCCCGGATGGTATCGGCAAGTTTTGTTACATCTTTAACAATATAGCCATGCTTTGTAATCGGCATGGTCACGCCCGCAATGTCGACCTCCTGAAACGAGTCCTTGCCAAGCAACGGCAAAGTCACGTTTGCGGTAATCGCAACCATCGGCACGGAATCCATGTATGCCGTAGCAATACCGGTCACCAAATTCGTAGCGCCCGGACCGCTTGTTGCAAAGCACACGCCAACCTTTCCCGTCGCACGCGCATAGCCGTCCGCGGCATGGGACGCGCCCTGTTCGTGGGAAGTCAGGATATGTTTAATCTCGTCGCTATGTTTATATAATTCATCGTAAATATTTAAAATCGAACCGCCGGGATACCCAAAAACGGTATCTACCCCCTGCTCCTTCAGACATTCAATTACAATCTGTGAACCTGTCAACTGCATTTATCATTCTCCTTTTTGTCCAACAATTAATTCTTCTTCGGGATTTCCAAAATCGCGCCCCTGTTACCGCTTGTCACAAGCTCTCTGTATCTTGCAAGATAGCCTGTCGTAATCTTCGGCTCCCTTGGCTGCCATTTCGCCCTGCGTGCTGCAAGCTCCTCGTCCGAAACTTTTACATTTAACGAGTATTCCGGAATATTAATTGAGATAATGTCTCCCTCTTCTACCAATGCAATCGGTCCGCAAACCGCTGCCTCCGGCGAAACATGACCAATTGACGCACCCCTTGACGCACCGGAAAACCGTCCGTCCGTAATTAACGCAACCGTTGAGCCAAGCCCCATGCCTGCAATTGCCGATGTCGGATTTAACATTTCGCGCATACCCGGACCGCCCTTGGGACCTTCATAGCGGATCACCACGACATCGCCTGCCACAATTTTTCCGCCCTTGATTGCCTCAATCGCATCCTCCTCGCACTCAAACACGCGTGCCGGACCTTCATGGACCAGCATTTCCGGTGCGACCGCAGAACGCTTTACAACACTTCCGTCCGGAGCCAAATTTCCTTTCAGTACGGCAAGACCGCCTGTTTTACTATATGGATTATCGTTTGGTCTGATAACCTCCGGATTTTTATTTTTTACGCCTTGAATATTCTCTCCAATCGTCTTTCCCGTAACGGTCATGCAGTCCGTATTCAAAAGCCCAAGCTTGGCAAGCTGGTTCATCACGGCATACACGCCGCCCGCCTCATTCAAATCCTCCATGTAAGTCGGACCTGCCGGTGCAAGGTGACATAAATTCGGCGTCTTTTCGCTAATGTCATTTGCAAACGCAATATCAAAATCAAAGCCGATTTCATGCGCAATCGCCGGCAAATGCAGCATGGAATTTGTCGAACAGCCAAGCGCCATATCCACCGTCAGCGCATTTAACACCGCTTCTTTTGTCATAAT
>CAMWNY010000134.1 GCA_947175775.1 uncultured Lachnospiraceae bacterium
CGAATACGCTGGTAATTATGACGTTTACATTAAACAGGGTTTATACGGAGTGGTACCGGAACCACCACTGATTCGTGGTAAAAAATCGTTCAGGTTGATTTTGAACCGGATAACAATCTGTTCGTTTGACACATCAATTCTGTCAATCAGCCTGTTCACCAGCACACGCTGCGTTTCCCTTCCCGATTCTTTAAAAACCTGCTGCCATGTGGGAATCTGCATTCTTAATTCTTCCCACTCTCCCGTCGTGACTGCTATCTGCTTTAACTTCTCTTTTTTCTCCTGTATCAGTGCCTCCTGTTCCTCTTTCTTTTCCTGCTGCCTGTGTATCACCGAAACGAGTTCCTCAAGCGATAAGGCATATGTTCCCGTCATGGCTTCCGGAATATGCTGCTCCATTGTTGCAATGCCCTCTTCGGTCTTCTCTAGCTCTTTTAGCAGCTTTTTTATCTCTGCTTCCTGCGCTTTTCTTTCCATGCTTTGATTCCGCTCAATCGTTTCAAAAATATCTTCTTTATCCTGTAAACACCCGATATACTCTGAAAGGCTGTCAAACACGACCTTTTCAATCATATCAGCACGCAAGCGCGTCACTCCGTCATGCGGCAAACCGCTTTGTTCTGCCTGACAGCGGTATATTGGTATTTTATTTGCCCGTTTCTCGCCTGTTTCTTTAATCTTCCAATAACTATATCTAGAACCGTTTGTCATCTTTCTACCACAGTAACCGCAGTGAATGACATCAATCAGCGACAGCATACCGTCATTTCGCCTTATTACATTGACACCCTTATGCTCCAAAGTCTTAATATACTTATCGGCTCTGCTTTTGCGCTTATCCTGTACCATATCCCATACGGCGCCGTCAATCATCTGTATGTTCTCGTCAGGCTGGCTTGACTTAATCCACTCTTTGTCCATTAGCCGGTGGCAGATTCCGTTTACCCGTTCCCGACGTTTATACGCAACATGACCTGCGTAGACCGGATTGGTCAATATGCTGGTAATTGTCCCGCCTTTCCACACATCATTGGGCGCCATTGTTTTATAGTATGTATCCTCATTTAGTATCTTTGCTATTTTAGAGGATCCAAATTCTTTATTAAGTGACAAATCATAAATATATTTTACCACTTCTGCCTTCTTTGGAACAATAACCAGTTT
The DNA here is from genome assembly GCA_947175775.1 of uncultured Lachnospiraceae bacterium. Taxonomy (GTDB): domain Bacteria; phylum Bacillota; class Clostridia; order Lachnospirales; family Lachnospiraceae; genus COE1. The sequence goes on from CAMWNY010000134.1 coordinate 1,165, forward strand.
ATGGAGTGCACGCCCATGCTTGCTAAGTTCTCCCGATAAGACCAGCTCATAGCCATATGGAGCCGTTCCGCCCATAAACCGTCCCTGTTGAACAAGTTTTTGAGCGGTATCCTTCACACGCATCCCTGTATCGGAACTGCTTTTCTGCGCATTTCCAAAACGCAGCGCAAGCATCATCTGCCCCATAATATCGTCTCCGGCAGGGGAAATGCAGCCGTCTTTGACTGTATAGATATCCACGCCGTAACTTTTCAATGTCATGACATAAGCGCCGATTTCCCACATACGCCTGCCGATTCGGTCATCCTTATATGCTACCAGTATATCATATTCTTTGTTTTTGGCATCCTCCATTGCCTCCTGTAAAACGTCCCTGTCACTGACCGCCGTTTTGTATCCGCTTTTACTTCCCTCAAAATATTCCTTCTTATCCAGTTTCCAGTCTTCCTGTCCGGCTACATACTCTGTAACAATGCGGCGCTGCACCGATAAGTCGCCGTCTGCCTCCAACTGCTGGTTCGAGCTTACACGCAGCAGCATCCGCACAATCTTTTTCTTTTGCATGAAAATCGTCTCCCTTCTACTACTATTTTATATATCCATATTCACCTTTTATGCGCCATACATTACTGCACTGTTTCGTATCTGCTCACGCAGTGCGCATGTCAGGATTGATTTTACTTCTTCCTGCGCCTGCATGGTGTCCTGCGGTTCGTCAGGAAATTGCAGGATAAGGCGGATTGTTTTGTTGCCGTAGTCCACGTCTTGTTTTAGTTCTTTCATATGTCTTTCCTTACTAAGCCCTTTTACTTTTATCATATTGGATGAGGGCTTGTTGCATTCGGTATTTTTTATATTCGTTTGCGCCTCCTTATTTGAGTTAACATAAAATTTGTTAATTTTGCATAAAAAAGAGAGCCATCTTTCAAGCTCTCTTTGACTGTTTTTAAACTTCTATAAAATTATTTCTTTCGTATTTTTTGATTCCCTCCTCACACATGAATTTCCATTCCTTTTCAGTGGATTATCCAATTGTATGTGGACGGACAATTTTTTATTTATACGAACTATAGGAGATACACTTATTAATATATTGTATCCTGCATATCTGCCTCCATTCCCTGTTTTTCCTTGCCTGTTTCACCGCTTCTTCTAATTTCCTTACAAAGGCGTCATCCGATTCCTTTTCTGCCACGTAATCCAAAAATGCCCTTAATTCTTTGCTGGTATCATCCATATCACTAACCGCATTTAAGAATATCTTTATTGTTCCGTCATTCAGAACAATACCCATGTCCTCCCTGCAACGGTTTTCAAAGGTATAAATATGCCTTCCCATTCCAAATAAGTTACAGGAAAATTAGCGTAATACGCTGTTTAAGGCAAGGAAATATTTTCCGGTTCTCCTGTCATGCCCACTCTTTCCAAATTTCCGGCTGATAACCGACCGTTGCCTGTTTTCCGTTCCTTACGACTGGGGTTTTCAGGACTTTCTGGTTTTCGAGTATTTTTTCGTCTTTATCCTCATCCGTGATATATTTTACCAGTGCAAGCGCGTCCTTGTCCTTGCAGTTTTCATCAAGAAGATTTCCAATGCCGCCCACAGCCTGTTTTACGCTTGCAAACTCGCCTCTGCTCATGCCCTTTTCCTTCATGTCAATAAACTGGTATTTAATGCCGCGTTCTTTAAAATACCTCATGGCTTTTTTTGTGTCGAAACACTTATTTGTCCCAAATATCTGTATATTCATAATTCCACCTGTGCTTTCTGTTGCTTTGGATATTTTATATTTTAAGTCAAATCAAACAACGTGCGCTGTTCATACTCCGTTTCCCTGTCAAGCAGTATCGGTGCCTGCCGTAATAAATAATCCACTGCCGTATCATCAAGCAGCCAGTCCTTTATCTGTCCTTTTTCCAGTATAAGCGGCATACGGTCATGTATCTTTATCATGGACGCATTTGCCTGTGTCGTTATTATGATAAATCGTTCCCCGATATCTGTCAAATCATAAAACCCCGCCATAAAGACAGTATCCCTGTCTTTCCTGCGAAATGTATTTTTTTCTTTGTTGCGGCTCCACTCATAGAAATATCCTGCCGGAATTACTGCCCTGCGGCGCCTGATGCCGCCCTCAAACATCTTCTTATCCAGTACGGATTCCGCCCTTGCATTGATAATTATGCCGGAGCCATCCATTCTTGGATACCCCCACTTTATCCTTGTCAGCTTTATTCCGCCTGTGGCATTCCTTATGATTACAGGGGCATCATCTGTCGGATATATGTCCCTGTTTCCCTGCATCCCCCGCAGGCGGGCATCTGTTTTTTCCACAATATCCAGGATTTCTTTCATTGTATCATTGTCAAAATAGTATCTGCTGCACATAAAATATTCCTCTATTCCTAACTTAACAGCTTGCTGAATTGTCTTTCATCTTATTAAGGATAATTTCTGAACTCCTCCTCTGTCCCATGAAAGACATTAATATCTATATATTTTTCCTTCCCCTGATATCCTTTCAGGTATCCTTTGTTCGTGTACTGCCAAAAAGTCCAGTCCTTGCCATCCGACAGGCTAGGCGGTATATAGACATTCCTAATCCAGATATCACAGTCCCCATAAGCCCCGTCAAGATAAAGATAATAGGACTTTTCTGTGGCGTAAATAATAGGCTTCATGCCATAATATTTTGTTACTTTCTCAATAAAAACATCCAGTTCTCTCCTGACATCAGCCTGTGGGGGCGGATTCTGTCTTTTATCCCCATAGAATTCCAGGTCGATTACCGGCGGCAGCATTCCCTCAGAATTTTCTACCGTTTCAATAAAATTGTCCGCCTGTGTTCTGCCTTCACTATCATAGCTGAAAAAATGATAGGCCCCCACTCGCAGCCCTGTCTTTTGGGCTTCGCTGTAGTTATAGGCAAAATTGTCATCCACAAAAGTACTTCCTTCTGTAGCTTTGATAAATACAAAAGATATGTCCTGTGCCACCAGGGTTTTCCAGTCTATCACTCCCTGATAGGAGGATACATCCACTCCTTTTACAGGATAGCGTGCTGCAAACAGTCGGTTAGGGACAATTTTTCCGGTCCACACCAACACCGCAAGCAGACAAAGTGCAAGCATGACTGCAATTGATACAATCAATGCAATTTTTTTCTTACTTGATTTCCCTCGCATAATTGATCCCTGCCCCTTTCGCCTTGTTTCATTATACTTCAGAACTGCATAATCTGCAACGGCATGGTGATTTCTAACAAAAATGGTAACTATTCAGAACAACCTATCCAAAGATGATATCCGAGTTGCCATTTAAGGCTTCTCGAATTGCGGTGAAAACATTGATTCCCTGCTTACGGGCGGTTCCAATATAACTCATAATGGTAAGATATTCCTTCATGAAACTAATTATAATATTCGTTTCATGCACTAATTCTGATTGGCACATTTCCTGTGTTATTTCATTCCATGCATGTTTTTTGATTGAAAAAATCTCCATAAGCGACTGGTCTTTCAAGCATCCCTTCCAGTTCCGACCGGCTGCTTCCGGTAAGCCACCGGATTACCTCATCAACCTCCTGTCTTGTCCGCCCCTTTTTCTCCGCCTTGCTAACAAGCAGATAATAAACTTTTGAAAAATCCATCTGATATATTTTTTCATTCCCCATAAAATTTATCTCTCCAATCCTACGGATGGTTCCCCGTCTCATAACACCATCTGGCAATATCGGAAATCAATTCCACTGGAACCGTCCTGGTGTAGGGAAGCTGTATGGTCCCTTTGCTGGTCTTGTATTCTTTCAGGCGCTCGGCAAACTCGCTGACAGCCTCCGGTCCCGGATACAGTCCGGCATGTTTTTTAAATCCGGCAAACTGGATAATGTTATGGTTCTTCCAGTAAGTCGGCATACTCCATGAAATCCGTTCCTCTGCTTCCGGCAGCGCTGCACGTAACGCATCCCTTATTTCTTTCAGATACTGCTGTACCCCTTCCGGCTGTGCCGCGATATATTCCTCAATCGTTTCCGGCGCCTTTCCGCAGAAATGGCCCTGCGGCTGTTTCTTAAAAGTACGTCCGCACTTTGGACATATCCACATTGTTTTTCCCTCCTGCTTTATTCCCGTTCCCGGACTGTCACCAAAATACGATTCCCCGGCTGCTTCCCTATCCTGAAGCGAATGTCCTTACGCACGCCTATGATATAGCATATGCTCCCATCATCATTCCTTACTCCCATATTTACAATGCTGCCATCATATGGCTCCCCATCAAACGTGGCATGTACCTTCACCCGTCCCCGTCCAAACTCTTTCCTGACATCATAAGGAAATATAACATAAGCGCCGCCTGTTTCCCCGGCTTCATAGATTAAGGATTCATATTCATACACTTTACTGTCCACTGCCTGCACCCCATCCGATCTGTTTTCTAAAACATGCAATCATACGACGTGCCTTTTTTGCACCAGATTCTGCATCTGTACGCTTTTTTAGGTATCCGTTCTTTTACTCTGATTTTTATCATTATGTTTTCCTAAAATCTCAATTTGCTATCATTAACAGCATTGAGATTATAACACGAATCCGGCTGGTTCACAATTACATATGACCCAAAATCATCGGATTCATCTATAAAAACGGTCAATATATTTTCTGCCATAGACTCATCGTCTGATTTTCTCAAATTTCTATAATAAAATAACGTGAAATATAAAATTTCACCATCCTGATTTGTATGCCTGCTGATGCAGGCAGATGGGAGTTAGCGTGGAAATTCCCCACCGTTTGGCAGACCAAAGCCGGAGATTCCTTGTTAGAATAGTATTCGTACAGATGTTTGACATTTGTTTTAACTTCATATCGCAAAAATCCTTTATTTAAGCTAATTAGGGTATATTTTGTCAAAATTTTCACAATATTACATGCGCTTTTGTACGCTTTGCGGTATAATATACTATGTATCACACAGAGAGACATTTCGCATGTATATCTCACTTACAGGAAATTCTGATAACAAAGATGTCTTACCGCCTGCTTGAGAAGAAAATCGGAAACAAATATACCTGTAACGAGATTCTAGGCACCCTTCGTTCCATGCAGGTAACACTTTTGTCAAAGGAAAGCGGCTATATCCCTTCTTACAAGAGAACAGTTCTGACGGATGATTTACACAAGGCATTTGGCTTTCATACGGATTATGAATTTATTTCAAAATCAGCCATGCGGAGCATCATAAAAAGTACCAAAACAGAAGAAGTAAAAAAATAGCACAAATCGGTTCCACAGAGAAAGTGGCTACAGCCAGCATAACTACTGGGTTTGTAGCCACTTTTTGATTTCACAAGTGTCAAACTCGGGATTATACTTCTAAAAGTATCTTAATACAAGGAGAGCTGTGTCGGTCTGTTCGGAAAAGGGAAAACTCTTTCCGCAGTACATTACGTAAAAAGGTCTAAAATCTTTCGTCCAATAGATTCAACCCCACTTGCCACTGTTTCTCCTACTGTTTTCAATCCTTCCACAGCCGCTTTTGCAACAGTTTTCGCCGCGCGCGCATCCTTTTTTGCCGTTTCATAAATGGCATCTCCAACGTTTGAGCCTGCAATATAGCCGACCCTTCCACCATCAAAACCGCTGGCAA
>CAMWNY010000135.1 GCA_947175775.1 uncultured Lachnospiraceae bacterium
ATACGGAAGCAGTGGAAAGCACTGTGGATGAGACCGAGACGGAAACGGTAGAGGAAACGACTACGGAAGTTGAGACGGAAACGGAAGAGAGTACGGAAGAAGAGAGTAAAAAAGATACAGATAATAAATCGGGAAACCTGCATGTACTTGAAAGTACTGAGTTAACATCATTTACAGCAGGCGCTAAAGTAGATGGCGACACTGAAAAAGCTGGGGAGGATTATTTTACTCTTATTTATAGCGCAAAAAGTAAAATAGATACTAGCTCTAAATCATGGAGTGATGGTTATTCATCGACTCAAAGAATTAATTTGGGCGGGAAAGCAGAAACAGCGAAGAATGCTGTTAAATTTACGATAACGGAAGCAGCCAAGGTTAAAATATGGTGGGCTTGTGGCGGAGATGGCCGACAAATGATCATATTAAATGAATCAGGAGAAGAGGCGGCAAAAACAAGTGAAGAAGATACGAAAGCGAATACGGCATACTTATCTGAATTAGCATTAGATTCTGCAGGCACTTACTATTTAGGCGGTGATACGGGAAGTAACTATATCTTTAAGGTTCAGATAGAAGAAGAGACCAAGCAAGAAACAACAGAAAAAAAAGAGATTACATATAAGCTTGAAAGTACTGAGTTAACAGCATTTACAGCAGGCACTAAAGCAGATGGCGACACTGAAAAAGCTGGGGAGGATTATTTTACTCTTATTTATAGCGCAAAAAGTAAAATAGATACTAGCTCTAAATCATGGAGTGATGGTTATTCATCGACTCAAAGAATTAATTTGGGCGGGAAAGCAGAAACAGCGAAGAATGCTGTTAAATTTACGATAACGGAAGCAGCCAAGGTTAAAATATGGTGGGCTTGTGGCGGAGATGGCCGACAAATGATCATATTAAATGAATCAGGAGAAGAGGCGGCAAAAACAAGTGAAGAAGATACGAAAGCGAATACGGCATACTTATCTGAATTAGCATTAGATTCTGCAGGCACTTACTATTTAGGCGGTGATACGGGAAGTAACTATATTTTTAAAGTTGAGGTAGCTACTACCATAACAACTGGCGGTGAAGTACCGAAAGTTGATTGGGCAACGGTAGAAGCTCCTGTAATTAAAAGCGCCGTTCAAGACGCAGATGCTGAAACAGGCAAGTTAAAAGGCAGCGTTACCGTAACTGTAAAAGCTGATATCGCTGCCGGTCGTGGTGAGAAAGTTGAAATTATTCTTTGTGATAAGGATGGAAATCCGATAAAGGATGATAAGGATAAAAATATTTCAATTTCAAAAAGCAGTGTTTCAGACAACAAAGAATGCACAGTTACTTTTACGGATAAGCAGTTAGTAAGTACAGGCACTTATACATTTAAAGCAGTCCTGTCACGTAAAGGTGAAGGCGAAGACGCTGCAGACGAAACAAAAGAGAGCAAGGCTTACGCAGATATGACAGCTGAAGAAAAAGCAGCAGTTACGGTTGACTTTAAGCTTCCGCTCGCAAAGCCGACAAACTTAAATGCAAAGAACGCATCAACAGAGGAAGACCCGATTATTGAATTGACATGGAATGCAGTTGAGGGCTTAGTTGCTGAAGACAGCGCGGACAGCTATGTTATTTCCATAATGGATGGCTCTACGAAACTGTATGAAGAAATACTGGTTCCTAACGAAGAAAATACCAGCAAAGATGAAACTACAGGCATAACGACGGTAAAGTATACTGTTGGCAAGGATGTTATAAAGAACATTAAGTTCGGTAAGAAGTATTCGTTTGGCGTAGCTTCTCGAAAGGGCGAAGGCGAAACTGCTGAAACCAGCGAAGCAGCTACCGTGGACGGCAGAGCTGAAATCGTGGAAAACGAAGACGGCATTGAATGGAAGACAATCAATATTAAAGATCCATTTACTAATGCGGAAGGTAAAGAACTGATTGGTTTAGCTGCCGGAAAAATATATGGCGATGAAACGATATTAAAACTTGACGTATTGGTAGACATGCCTTTTAAAGAACAAAGTACCACGATAGAAGAGGTAACATATGATGGCTTTATAAAAGGTGCAAAAAATCCCAAACCAAATAATGGAGAAATTCCTACTGAAGGTACGGCTTTTAGAATGGATGCTGTTACCAATGCAAAAGTTTGGTTTACAATGAATAGCAGTACTAAGACATTTTACTTTATTAAAGCACAGGTAGGTGAGGATGGTACAGAAACAGTTGCTGAGATTGTTAAACAAGATACCTCTGTACCCAACACCCTTAAGCTTAATATGGATGCGGGATGCAGATATTACTTTTATGTTAGCGGCAGTAATGTAGAAGTTTGCGATATTAAATACTGCAACGATACAACAAGAATGGTACCCCGAAGCATTAATATTGCAGAAGGCTTAAAGGCAGCTGAGACATATGGCGACGAAAAATACGTATTAATTAATGTATTGGAAGATATGCCGGCAACCTCGCTTGATCCTGCAAAAGAAATCCAAGGCGTTAAGTATAGCGCTTCCATACAGGGAAAAACGAATCCGAAGCCGAATGCAGGACAGATTCCCAACGCACCTGCCGCGGCATTTAAGATGAAAGCGATACAGGACGCGAAAGTTACATTTGTAACCGCTTCGGCAACTAAAACGTATCATCTCGTAAAAGTTCAGGTAGCGGAAGATGGTACGGAAACGATTGTTGAGGACAAATCAGATACAGCGATTCCAGAAGGCACACTGACATTTATCCTCGAAGCAGGCTATACCTATTATTTCTACGGTGACGGCACAAAGGTAAAAGTATATGATATCTCGTATGCAAAGTATACAGAGATTAAGCGTACGAATTGGGAGTATATTGCAGATCCTGCTATATCAAAGGTAGAGCTTCATGTTAATGCGAAAGATAAGCCTGAAGATGTAGGAAGACAGATTGATATTACGGTTGACGCTGTTGTCGGCACAAAAGGCGGTGATGCAGTAACCGTTGAGATGTATGACTCTGAAGGAAACGTAGCAGGTTCAGGCGTTTCAAAGGCAGAAAAGAATACACATGTTATTTCAATAAAGCCGAGTAAATCAGACAGTTTTACATTCAAGGCAACATTAACACGTGATACGTTGGTTGACGAGCAGGGTAACGAGACAGAATATGACCCGAAAGAGAGTGCAGAGAGTGATCCGATTGCATTCAAACTTCCGCTTGACCCTCCTGCAATCAGCAGTGTAACAAACTTAGGCGGCGGCAAGGTTGAGATTGAATGGGCAGCTGCAAAAGAAGCAACAGGATATACTGTTAAAGCATATGCAGACGAAGAATGCACACAGCTTGTTAAGTCTGCGGATTCTGTTAAGGCAGAACTGAACGAAGACGGCACAATTAAGACAAAGGCGGCATTAAATGTCGAAATGGATGGTTTTGAGGTAGGAAAGACTTACTACTTCACAGCAATTTCAACAAGAGATGCTGATGTCTCTGCATTGGAATCCGGTGCATTTGAGAAGACAATTACAGAAGAGAAGCAGAATAAGTGGTCATTTGCAGCTTATGGTTCTTCTACAAGCATTACAAGCAAGACATGGAAACTGAATACAGACGAAAACGGTGAGCGTATAAAAGACGAAAACGGCAAGGATACCGCTTCAGAAGTACCGAAGAATGGCTTTAGCGGCGACTTCTATAAAGGCTGGGTAAACGTATGGTCAATGGGCGGCGCAGGTAAGGTCGTTCCGAACACAATTGACGGACTTGCATTCTATTATACGGAAATCGATCCTAAGACAACAAACTTCAGACTTTCCGCGACAGCACACGTGAATGAGTGGGTACTGTCAAACGGACAGGATGGATTTGGTCTTATGGCATCCGATCAGGTTGGCGAAAACGGTAATGGAGATTATTTATGGACGAACTCTTATCAGGCAGTTGTCTCTAAGATTGAGTATAACTGGGATGGTGAGAATGTAACAACAGATACTTCAAAGCCTAAGATTGCCATGAAGATTGGTGTCGGCGCGACAGAAAAGATTGGCGCAACAAAGGAAGACGTAGACCAGATTACAGCAGGCGATATTGCAGCTCCGAAGAATTTCTCTGCAGTACAGACAGCGCTTGATACAACTTATGCAAAATACGCAAAAGCAGGCATTACTACAACATGTAACATGGTAGGAAATGCAGGCGCATGGGATTCAAAGAAGGGTGAATGGGTAACGAATGTTCCTCCTTCAGACGCATCAGAAACATATGTAGACTTCGAGCTTACGCTTGAGAAAAATAACACGGGTTATTTCTTGAGTTACAAGATGCCAAACGGCAAGGTTGTAACACAGAAATACTATGATCCGCAGGCATTGAACCATATTGTAGAAGATACAGTTTATGTAGGTTTCTTTGCAGCAAGAAATGCAAACGTTACATTTAAGGATGTAGTATTTGACACGACGGATCCTGCACTTTACGAGCCCGCAGAAGAACAGCCTACAAAGTATATTACGCTTACAAAAGCAATCGCATCTGCATCTGTTACAAACACAAGCGATTATGACCTGATCTTTACAAGTAACTGGGATGGTCAGCTTGAAGTAAGAAACAGCGAGAACAAGATTGTTGGAAAAGCAGACGTAACAGGCAGTCTTGACACAGTAAAGGCGGCGCTGGAAGACGGTGACAACAATAAGGACACAAAGGCGCATATTGAGCTTTCAGGACTTGAGGTTGGAAACAATGTATTTACATTGACATTCACACCGAGCAAGAACATGAAGAATCCTCCTGCGTTTACGGCTCTTCGTACATACGATCCTGTAACGCTTCCGCTGACTGTGGAATACAGAAAGTATGGTAAGGAAGGACAGAACCTTTATGTAGCGCCGAATGGAAAATCAACGGCTATAGGTACTTCAGATGATCCGCTTGATATTTATACGGCAATTAAGTACGTTCAGCCAGGACAGACGATTATCCTTGCAGGCGGCAGATACAGCCTTTATAAGACAATTAAGATTGAGACAAGTGTAAACGGTAAGCCGGCAGGAGAAGGCGAAGATAAGTACAAGAATTACATCAAGATGATTGCAGACCCGAAGGCAAAAGAAAGACCTGTATTTGACTTTAATGAAGCTGTTACAGGTATGACATTGGCAGGAAACTACTGGTACTTCAAGGGATTCGACGTTACGCGTTCTATGGATGGTCAAAAGGGTATCCAGCTTTCAGGAAGCAATAACGTATTGGATCAGGTTAATGCATACATGAATGGTAATACAGGTGTGCAGGTCAGCGGTTCCGGAAATGATACTTATAAGTACTGGCCGCAGAATAACCTCGTACTGAACTGTACTTCATTCCTGAATGCAGACCACGGTTATGAAGACGCGGACGGTTTCGCAGCGAAGCTGACAATCGGTAGCGGAAATGTATTTGACGGATGTATCGCAGCATACAATGCTGACGACGGCTGGGATTTGTTTGCAAAACTTGAGTCAGGACAGATTGGTTCTGTTACAATTCAGAACTGTGTTGCTTACAAGAACGGCTATGTTCTTTTGAACAAAGACAATAAACTTGACTTGGAAGGTACAGAAAAGAATGCCGGAAACGGTAACGGATTTAAGATGGGTGGCGACGGTCTTCCTGGCGGAAGCATCCATGATGCAGACTATAAGGAAGATGAAAATGGAAATCCTATTTTCTCAGGTCACAAGCTTTATAATTCTGTAGCGTTTGCAAATAAGTCAAAGGGCTTTGACTCAAACAGCTGCTCAAATAATAAGATTCGGAACTCTGTTTCATTTAACAATGAGGGTTCAAACGTAGCTTTATATACTTACTCAAATGTAAAGACAACAGGATATGAGACAACAGGTGTTATCTCATACAGAACAAAATATAAGACTGTTGTCGATGAAATCTCTGCTAAGAATCAGAATGCAGCAGATTATACAAATGATACGACATACCTTTGGAATCCGAAGGAAAAGGCAGCTATCAATGCATCTGGAAACAAGGTATTAGCTGACTGGTTTGAATCAACAACATTTAAGGGAACCAACACAATTTATGCTGACAAGAACGGTGTTCTTTTGGGCAGAAATGACGACGGTACAATCAACATGGCTGGTTTCCTGAAGCTTACGGATAAGGCAGGAGAAAACAACATTGGACTTGGCGGAGAGGCTTCTGCTGACAGTGACAAGCTTAAGGGCGACGAAGAGACGGACGGTACTGTATCTGTAGGAGACGGTACAATCCTTGATGACACAACATCACCGGAGTTGTCAGAAGAGCTCAACAATGTAATTGCAGAAAAGAAATATGGTATTTACGTGAAGTATCTCGAAGAAGTAGAGTATACTGGTACAGCTGTAAAGCCTGAAATCCGCGTATATTTAAACGGCTCTGCATTTACAGACTATAAGGTAAGCTATAAGAATAACGTAAACGCATATGTAGCAGGTGATGAGCGGTATAAGGATATTCCTGATACAAAGAGACCTACTTTAATCCTTACGCTTAAGGGTTCATATCAGGGAACATATGAATATTACTTTGATATCGATCCTGTTGATATTACAACATCCGTATCAGTATCCGGTCTGAGTGCACTGGCTGACGGAAAGGCAAAGAAAGTTGCTCCGACATTGATTTATGGCGGTAAGAAACTTGCGGCAGGTAAAGATTATGTGGTTACCAGCGAGCAGGATTCTTACAGTGAGGCAAAGGAATATGATGTAACAATTGACGCAACGCAGGGAACAAGCGGCAACTATACAGGCGTGC
>CAMWNY010000136.1 GCA_947175775.1 uncultured Lachnospiraceae bacterium
CGCTAAGGAATATGGTTGCTAAAGCAACCGCGCTCCGGCGCGAGAGTCCGGCGAGGCGGACTCTTTTTGATATAGACTCGCGCAGAGGCAGTAAGGCATTGGGGCGGAACACGGGGCGTACGGCGGGTGGGAAAGTAGGAATGGACTTTTCTGCGTATTTGAAACAGGAAAAGCAGATATTATACTATATGCCTAATTTTTCTGAGTAAAATTCTGCAATTCGCCCTCTAGGCAAACGCAAAAAACTATGATAAACTCATAAACAAGAATATAACAATCGATTAACATATGAGCAAAACATGTAATACAACAGTGAGAGGTGATAATAATGGAAAGAGAATTAGAGATTACAACCCCATACATATTCCTGCCAGTCTGTGCAGGGAAGGCGGAAACAAAGCTTGAAATTTTCCTGGAGGACGAATCGGCGTTCCGCAAAAAAATATATGAGTTTATGGTTCCTGTTGCGGATGATGATACAGATACAGAGCAATACCCATTGGATTACTATGCAGGGATTCCGGTAGAACAGTATTTGGGCAGGAAAATCGTAATCTGCGCAGACGCGTCCAAATCGTTTTTGAGCTGCATCAAAAGCGAAAATGAAAATAACGAGCATAAAACGCAGTTACCGCGTCCGTTAATTCATTTTACCGCAGACACCGGATGGACGAACGATCCAAATGGGATGATTTATGCGGATGGTATATACCATTTGTACTTTCAATATAATCCCTTTAATACTTCATGGGAAAACATGAGCTGGGGGCACGCCACAAGCACGGATTTGCTGCACTGGCAGCAGCAGGACACAGTGCTGTTTCCGGACGAGAGCGGAACGATGTTTTCGGGGTGCGCAATTTCAAACGAGCGTTCTTTGCTTGGGCTGCCGGACGATGCAATTTTGTACTTTTACACTGCCGCAGGCGGTTCAAACGCGTGGAGTAAGGGGTTAGCGTTTACGCAGAAAATTGCGTACAGTCTTGACGGCGGGAAGACGTTAATTAAAATGGATAATCCGTGTCTGTCCACGATTGAGAAGGAGAACAGAGATCCTAAAATATACTGGCATGAGGAAACGCAGGCATATATCATGGTGCTGTTTTTGGAGGGAAATGATTTTGCAATTTTCCGCTCGCAGGATTTGCAGCAGTGGGAGCAGTCAGACCGCTTTACATTGGACGACGCGTGGGAGTGCCCCGACTTGCTTCGACTGACGTCCGATACGGGCGAGACGTGCTGGTTTTTCTGGACTGCGGACGGATTTTACTATCCGGGAGAGTTCGACGGATTTCATTTTAAGGTTCAGGGGAAACAGCGCAAGGCGTATGTCAATAAGATACCGTATGCGGCACAGACGTATTTTGGCATTGCGGACCGTACAATTTCGATTCCGTGGCTGCGTTTGGAAAACGACGGCAGATTGTATACAGGGGCATATGGATTGCCCGTAGAACTGACTTGCAGGAACACGGAGAATGGGTATATAATAGTACAGAAGCCCGTCAGGGAACTGATGCAGCAGGCAAAACAGACTGCATACGACAGCGTGGCAGGTGAAAAGATGCTGTCATTTGGCAAGGATAAAAAGGCAGCCGTGCTCAAAATGCGTGCAAAGGAGGACTATATAGGCAGCTATGCGTGGGAATTTAACGGCAGTACTATCGCTTATAATCCCGAAATCGGCACATTCTGTGTTGACGGGGAGCAGTACCAAATTGGCTGCGGGTATCAGGAATTTCTCTTTGTCATTGATGACAGGATTTTGGAAGTCTTTTTTAACGGCGGCAGGCAGCTTGGAACGTTTGTTCTGAAGGATACAGCCGTGCAGATTAAGATCCCGAATGAGGCGGCGTTTGCTGAAAACCTTGTATATTATATAGAAGGCAGCAATACATAAATGATTGTAACAAAAACGACTTGTAGATAAGATTGCATAATGAAATGGAGTAACAAGGTTGAAAATTAAATCTTCAACCAATAAGTATTATGCGAATCAATAACTTGAATTACTTGGAGGCTAAATATGGCGACTTTAAAGGATGTTGCGAGGGAGGCGGGGCTGACCGTCGGCACAGTATCCCGTATCCTGAATAATCGCGGATATATCAGCAGCAACGCGCGGGAAAAAGTAGAGGAGGCGATGCAAAAGCTAAACTATCGCCCGAACGAGGTGGCGCGTTCGCTGCACGGTAAGAGCACAAATACAATCGGGCTGATTGTGCCGCATATCAAGCATCCGTACTTTGCGGAAACGATTAGTAATTTGGAAAAGCAGGCGTATAATAAAGGGTATAAGATTCTGCTCTGCAACTCGCAGAGCATACAGGAAAAGGAGAAGGAATATATTGATATCTGTACGGGAAACCGGGCGGCAGGGCTGATTTTGTGCAGCGGCACGGTAGATACAAAGGTGTTTGAGAAGGTAGATATTCCCGTGATTACAATGGAGCGCTTTCTCGATAACGGGACTGCATGTGTGGAATGTGACAACAAGCAGGGCGGCGAACTGGCAGCGCAGAAGCTGATCGCGTGCGGCTGTAAAAATCTGCTGCATATCGGTACAATTGGGACAATCCACATGCCCGCGGATATGCGTACGGAGGGTTTCCGTGAGGTCTGTCAAAGAGAAAAAATTGCCTTTGTAGAGCTTTCCACGGAGGAAGAGCAGTACAACAATATGGAGTACGACGAGCTGCTGGAGAGCGTATTGAGAAAGTATCCCAAGACAGACGGCATGTTTTTAAGCAGTGACGTGATGGCGGCGCAGGCATTGCAGGTATGCCGCAAGCTTGGAATTTCAGTGCCTGACCAAATGAAAATAATCGGTTTTGATGATGTCAATATTGCCTCGCTGACAACACCGCAGCTCACGACCATTCATCAGCCGGTAAAGGAAATGGCGGAAATTGCAGTTAACCTGCTCCACGACGCCGTTTCCGGGAAATTAGTACCGAAACGAACCGTTTTGCCCGTCTGCCTGGTAGAACGGGAAACGACATAAGGAGGAATCTATAAGACAAAAATCGCTCGGACAGGAATACTGCCGGGCGGTTTTTTTGTCAAAAAAACATCTTTTCTTTACAGTATTTCATACGTGTAGCACAATGAAATTAATAAAATAATTTACAGAGAAGAGACGGAGTATTAACATGGAAAAATCAATTGTATATGAAATGTTACAGTCGGAAAGCCTGATTATGAACTTTTTATGGCGCGAAGGGGCAAAAACATTTGTCGAAATTATGACGTATTTAAATCAGAACGAGGGCAGGGACTGGAAAAAGCAGACGGTCAATACGTTTCTCAGACGGCTGTCGGACAAGGGACTGATTTCGGCGGAGGAAACAGGGAGAAATCGAATCTATCATGTGTTCCTTTTTGTCGACGCTTACAGGGGGATGGGGGATTGACAGACAGGCTGCGGAAGATTTAAAAGCGATGGTGGAGAGGGAGTTTATACAGGAGGAGGAATAGCATGACGCTGCTGCATACAATGAGTCTGACGGGAAGTGCTGTGACGGTGGTTTATCTGCTGTCCTGTTTTTGGACAAGGCGGTATCTGCCCGTACTTTGGCATAAGGTGTATTTAATAATCAATATCCTGCTTTTTCTTGTGCCGCTTGCGCGGTTCAAATCAGAATATATAGAGGTGCTAAACAAATATTTCTGTTATGAAGCATGGTTTCAAAAAAATGATGCCATTCAAAACATGCTTCATTATACGGTCTTTGTGTATCCAAGCGGCGTGTATGTATCCAATGCGTCGATTTATCTTCTTATTTTTGTTAGCATCTTGCTTGGGACAGGAGGGCTTGTGATTTTCATGAAGAGATATCTTACCGTATATCGGCAAATGATGAAAGGGGTGGAATGGTACAAACAAGGAGAGGCTGTTGTAAAACAGTTGGAAAAAACGGACCTTTAAACGGATACAGAAAAATGCGCTAAAGAAAATGGGATTGTTTCTTTCTGAGGGTGAATTTAAGGAATATATTAACGAAAGCTAACACAATTTTGACACCTTTTTGACACTCTTTTGACATGGTTTTGTCACTTTATTTCATGCGAATGGTAGATTATACTAATGATATCGTAAAAGAAAGCAGATAATGCTATGCTGATGGTAAGATTATAAAATGTATTTTAATACTAGGAGGTAAAATATGAGGAAAAAATTGTTGTGTATTGTTGTATCTATGACATTGCTAATGGGTATGACTGCTCATGCTTCGTGTACAACTGAAGGTAATGGCGGTGATGTGATAGACAGAGTGGTTCCAAGAGAAAAAGTGGCTGAATTGGAGAAAATAGCTTTAGCAAGTGAAGAGGGTAATATACAAGCTTATGCTTCATCAGGAGTATATGAAGATAATGATACAAGTGAGACTGCATATCCCTATTCTAAGACAACAAAAATTGAACATAGAGATGGTGAATCTTTAGGACATTTTAATTGTTATTATACTTATACTCATCTTGAAACGAAAGATGATGTGGATTGGTTTAAAGTAAATGTAAGAACAGGATTTCGTTATGTAGCTGCGTTAAAGAATGTATGGTCAGATCAAATCAGAGATATGCGTCTATACTATCAGACTTCAAATGGTACATGGAAATATTTGGAAGCGACAGAAAAAGTATCAGGACAATCAATCTTTCATTTTGTGCCAACTGTGACTACATATTATATTGAGATTTCAGGTGAACCCGCACCAGGGCATGCTCATTCAGACAGGGTAAATTGGTTTGCTGTAGAACGAGACGGAACAATTGATGAAAGACCACTTCCATATAGTAATAATCCGTCCTGTGCACTTCATTAACAGGAATAGTTGAATGTTTAAACGAATAATGTATACTTTTTACAGTGATGGAATTATTCGTCTTTTTTACTAAATTTTTGTTGACAAATGACGATATAATTAAACGTAAAATAACGAAAGATTCCCTTAGATTGCGCATCTGAAAAAGTATATTGATATGGGAAAGGCAGGTATATTGATGTCAGGAGTAAACAACGTCACATTTAGTTATCAGGAGTACAAAGCCTATATAAAGAACCACAAGGAATCCGGACTGGCAGGCCGGACTTACAGTATGACGCCGGGTAGCGCTGCGGAGGACGAGCGTATATTGGCAAGCACTTCGTCCAAGGATGCAAGGACAGGGGCAGGTTATGGATTGAAAGCTGTGTATGATGATCATTTTTCAGACGATTCGCCGCTCATAAAAGTGATTGCGGAGGGCGCAGACCAAAGAAAGCAGGAGTTTATTATCAATATTGATGAAATTGATGTCAATGCTGCGTCAGATATGGAGATGTTTGCGCTGTGCAGTTACGCGGATGCACACGAAAAGAAAACAGAAGGCGCTAAAAGCAGTTGGGACACTTTGAATGCATATGTTCAAGACGCGCTGTCGAGAGCAGCTTCCGGTCAGCCGGAAAGCTTTGGTCAGAAACGCGATTGGCTCACGATGGTTGAGGAAGAAAAAAGGACATGCATGGAGTCAAAGCTTTACGGACAGGTGGCAGACGGAAATAAGCTGGTACGCCTGCTTGAAGTGTATGGGATGCCAAAGGAAGTCGAAATGCATCGCATGGATGCGGATACATTGATTCCGGTGGCCAATGGGACCTATGTACAGGATTTGGACGGCGGTTATGCGCAAATACTGTTTGACAACAATGGAGAGATTACATATGTGAATCATCTGAATGAAAGCGCCGGCTGGCATATGGAGGTTTCGCAGGAGATGCTTGAGAAGGCGCGCAGCCTGGGTTCTGAATTTGCTTTTTACATGAGTAACCAGTCCTTTTGGGAAAGCTATCTCAATAGTGACAAAAGTGTAGATGAGCTGAAGGCGGCGATGAATTATGAAACAATTCGATCAGAATTTTGGAAGCAGCTGCCGGAGCCTGTGAGACAGGCATGGGAAAAAGCTGCAGAGGAAGCCGGGACAGATGCATTAGGGATTGATGAGCAGGGTGTGCTGCAGTATCCGTCCGAGTATCTAAAGCAGTATATGTCTGCAGTGATAAGAGGTGAGAGCACTAGGCTCTGTGGAGATACCGCTGAATGTGTGCTGGAATTTGCCAAGACAGCGTTGTCTCATTTGGAAGATGCAGAGCAGCCGAAATACAGCGCAGCGTTGCAGGCTTTTAAGGATAAGGAGATGGGATTTTATCAGAAGCTTGTGAAGTATTTGGCATAATGTCCGTGCTCTGTGACAGTTGATTTTCAAAAGGGTGTCAGGATAAATTGATAAAATTACAAAAATATTACGGAACAGGATTTCAAATTTCTGTTCCGTTTTTTGAGTATGACGGGCATGCCTGTGTTCTGTGGTGAAAGTTCACTTAGGCGTAGCTATCGATGAACTTTATAGCGACTCCCAAGATTTGCACGTAAGGAAATTAGCAGCTTCGCTGCACGTGCCTGTGCAGAGGAAATATGTCACTGAGAAAGGAACAAATACGTTTCAGGCATTTCATATGCAAACGCTTCTAAGGAAAAAATCTTTACAGGCATTGGTGGAAAAGAAATCATGGTGCATTCCGATAATTTTTCCTCAATGGATGCAACGGGACATGATACGGAAAATGAAGATATAAAAGCGGGAGATCTTATTGACGGGAAGTGCTGTGACGGTGGTTTATCTGCTGTCTTGTTTTTGGACAAAGCGGCATATGTTCGTACTTTGGCATAAGGTGTATTTAATAATCAATATCCTGCTTTTTCTTGTGCCG
>CAMWNY010000137.1 GCA_947175775.1 uncultured Lachnospiraceae bacterium
AAACATTTGTTTGAAATCTTTTTAAAGACAGGTTCGCCGGTGGATTGCGTGATTGGTGAAAATGATACGAGGGCGCTTGGATTGATTGAAGCGTGTAAAGAGGCAAATATTGATTTGAATACCTTGCCGGTGCTGGGTGTGGATGCGACTGCCGACGGATGTGCGGCAATCAAAAGCGGCGAGATGGCATTTACTGTTTTCCAGTCCGGCGTTGGCCAGGGAGAAGCAGCGGTAAAAGCGGCAATCCAGTTTGCACGGGGAGAATCACTCGACTCGCTGGAGGGCGTCAGTGACGACGGAAAATACATTTGGGTACCCTTTGAAAAAGTAGACGGCACAAATGTGTCACAGTACAGCAATTAGCGGCTATGGTGAAAGCGGATTTGGCTGCAATTGCGGACTCCCTTCTTTTAGGGGGCGGTGTAGCAGAAGCTGTAAAAGAGTTGTTGGACAGGAATGGAAACAGAGGTTGAATGTGAAGAAAAAAAGTAACAGGACAATACCTGCATTGTTGGCAGCGGCAGTCATGACGTTGGGAACAGGATGCGCTGACAGAGCGTTGAATATTGGTTCGCAAGTTTCGGAAACAGAAAGGAGTACAGTTTCCGTAGATTTATCCGATATGCAAGCGTTCGAAACAGAGCAGACAATAGAAGAAGCATCATCGGAGGATGTTTCTGTCGGTGATGTGCATTTGTTTGAGCGCAGCGACAAGGTTAGCACCATGTTTTATGACTGGGAGCTTGATGCAGTTACTATATCGGATACGGTAGATGCTATCGCAGCGGAAAATGAAATGCCGTCCGCAGGCGGCATACAGTCCGTTGATAACAGAGAGTTTATGGTACTTGACATAACGCTGACCGCGCGTGGTGACGAGACGGTTATCAGCATGTACGGGCGGGAATTTCTTTTGGTATGTTTTGTGGAAGATCCGCTGCAGGCGGGCGCCGCGACGGATTATGAAAAGCTGTATCCTTTGGAAGAGAAACTTGTGGAAGGACAGCTGGACGAAATGTGGCTTGCGACGGTCGGTGAGGAGATTAAAGGAAAGCTGATATATAATATCCCTAAGGATGCAGCGCGGATTGCTTTCTTAACATATGACAGCTATACGACAGGTGATTTGAATGAGACAGTTTTTGGGGACGGATATATGATGACGATTCCCAAGGAAAACTGGACTAGGGAAACAGAATAGGATTTTGTAATAAAACAGTAGGATAGGTTGAATAATCTTTGAATTTTCAACCGGAAAATTTGTGCTGATATGCAAATTTGCAGACTGAGAAAGGAGTATGGTTATTGATATGGCAGTATTTAGCGGATTAGAGGATATGGACGAGCTTGCGCAGCAAAAGAAACGGCAGCAGGAGATGGAAATTGAAGACGTTATTAAAATGTTGGATGAAAAGACCGCAGGCGGCGTGAGCCGTATTAAGGTCGAGGTATCCGACGAGCAGAGCGAGGGGACGGTGAGTACCGCGTATCATCACGGACGCTGTGACGTGGGCAGTCCTTGGGCGAAGGGAAGCGTGCGCAATTTTGGGTGCGACTAAAGCGCGGCAGATAAATCGTTGTTACCGGAACACAGTGGAAGGTAACGTATGTTTTGCGCGGGAAACTTTTTAATGGAGATAGTACTTGAAAAGCTTGTGCAAAAAGTGTAAAATCATGGGAGACAAAAGGTTGAAAATTAAAATTTTCAACCTGCAAGTTTGTGTTTTGCAGCCCAAACTTGTACGTTAAGAAGGAAGCATGATTATAAATAGGGAAATGAGGTACCGGTATGGCATTAAATAAAAAGCCTGTGACAGGCATGAAGGATATTTTGCCTGAGGAGATGCAGATGCGCGACTACGTAATCGGCGTAATTAAGGAAACATATGCAAAGTTTGGATTTACCCCGATTGAGACGCCATGCATGGAAGACATTCAAAATCTGAGCAGTAAGCAGGGCGGTGAGAACGAGAAACTGGTCTTTAAAGTGTTAAAACGCGGGGAAAAGCTGAATTTGGAGACGGCAAAGGAGGAGGCAGAGGTTGTTGACTACGGTATGCGGTATGACCTTACCGTGCCCCTCGTGCGGTATTATTCCAACCATGCAAACGAGCTGCCGGCACCGTTTAAGGCATTGCAGATTGGAAACGTGTGGCGTGCGGACAGACCGCAAAAAGGCAGATACCGTCAGTTTATGCAGTGTGATATTGACATTTTAGGCGAGCCGTCCAACCTTGCGGAAATCGAGCTGATTTTGGCGACGACGACGACGCTTGGAAATTTGGGGTTTCAAAATTTTGAAATCCGTATCAATGACCGCAGGATTCTGAAGGCGATGGCGGCGTACAGCGGCTTTGATGAGGCGCACTATGACAGTATTTTTATCACGCTTGATAAGATGGATAAAATCGGTCTTGACGGTGTAGAGCAGGAGCTGCTTGCGGACGGCTATGCGAAAGAGCTTGTTGACAAATACCTGTCGCTTTTTCAGGGTATGCAGACGGCCGAGGATACGCTGTCCTTTATTGAGGAAAAACTCGAAGACTTTTTGGAGAATGAGGTACGGACAAGTTTTCGGGATATTATTGAGAGCGTGAACGCGACAAAGAGCGATTGTTTTAAACTGGTGTTCGACCCTACGCTGGTGCGCGGCATGTCGTATTATACAGGAACGATTTTTGAGATTGCGATGCCGGAGTTTGGCGGCAGCTGCGGAGGAGGCGGACGCTATGACGGGATGGTCGGCAGGTTTACGGGAAAGGATGTCCCGGCGTGCGGCTTTTCCATTGGCTTTGAGCGGATTATTCTGATTTTGCTGGAGAACGGTTTCCAAATTCCAAATCAGAGTAAGAAAATAGCGTACCTTGTGGAAAAGGGCGTGTCAAACGAGGCGCTGCGCGAGGTGATTGGCAAGGCACAAAAAGAGCGGGAGAGCGGTGCACAGGTGCTTGTCGTGCGGATGAACAAGAACAAGAAATTCCAAAAGGAGCAGCTTACGGCGCAAGGATATGAGGAGTTTCAGGAATTTTATAAAGAAGGATTAAAAAACTAAGCCGTTCAATCGGCATGGAGGAGATTATGGCAGAATCAATGAAGGGGTTGAAGAGAACCCACAGATGTACAGAGCTTTCGGCAGCAAATGTCGGTGAGGAAGTCACCGTTATGGGATGGGTGCAGAAGAACAGAAACAAGGGCGGCATTATTTTTGTGGACCTTCGGGACAGGAGCGGCATTTTGCAGATTATTTTTGAGCAGGGCGCGGATTTAAGCCGTGCGGTTGACGCGGAGAATTTTGCAAAGGCGGAAACCTTGCGCAGTGAGTTTGTAATTGCTGTTGTGGGCAAGGTGGAACGGCGCGAGGGGAATACCAATGCAGCGATGAAGACGGGTGATATTGAGGTGCGTGCGACGCAGCTTAGGATTTTATCGGAGTCGGAGACACCGCCGTTTCCGGTTGAGGCGGACTCTAAGACAAAGGAAGAGCTGCGTTTGAAATACCGCTATTTGGATTTACGCAGACCGGATTTGCAGGAAAAGATTATGATGCGCAGCCGTGTCGCCGCAAAAATACGTGAGTTTATGACAAACGAGGGCTTTTTGGAGATTGAAACGCCAATTTTAAATAAATCAACGCCGGAGGGAGCGAGGGATTATCTTGTGCCAAGCCGTGTGCACCCGGGCAGCTTTTATGCGCTTCCGCAGTCGCCGCAGCTTTTTAAGCAGCTTTTGATGTGTTCCGGATATGACCGGTATTTTCAGATTGCGAAGTGTTTCCGCGACGAGGACTTGCGTGCGGACAGACAGCCGGAGTTTACGCAGCTTGATATGGAGCTTTCCTTTGTGGATATTGATGATGTGATTGAGGTGAATGAGCGGCTTTTGCAGTATGTATTTAAGGATACGATTGGCATTGACATTCAACTGCCTATTCAGCGGATGACGTGGCAGGAGGCGATGGACCGCTACGGTTCGGACAAGCCGGATACGCGTTTTGGCATGGAGCTTGTGAATGTGAGCGATGTGGTAAAGGGCTGCGGTTTCGGCGTGTTTACGGGTGCGCTTGAAAACGGCGGTTCGGTGCGCGGCATTAACGCAAAGGGACAGGGAGAGATGCCGCGGAAAAAGATTGATGCGCTTGTGGAGTTTGCAAAGGGCTTCGGTGCAAAGGGGCTTGCTTATATTGCAATCCAGCCTGACGGCACGCTCAAATCCTCGTTTGCAAAGTTTATGACAGAGGAGCAGATGGCGGCGCTTGTCAAGGCAATGGGCGGCGAAAACGGCGATTTGCTGTTGTTTGCGGCGGATAAGAATAAGATTGTATGGGACGTGCTTGGCAATCTGCGTCTTGAGATTGCAAGAAATCTTGATTTGCTTGATAAAAACCAGTACAATTTCCTTTGGGTGACGGAGTTCCCGCTTTTGGAGTGGAGTGAGGAGGAGAACCGTTATGTGGCAATGCACCATCCGTTTACGATGCCGATGGAGGAGGATTTGGAGCTGCTTGACACGGATCCGGGCAAGGTGCGCGCAAAGGCGTATGATATTGTACTAAACGGTACGGAGCTTGGCGGCGGAAGCGTGCGTATTTTCCAAAACCATATTCAGGAGAAGATGTTTGAGATTATCGGTCTTTCCAAGGAAACGGCGAATGAGCGGTTCGGATTTTTGCTGAATGCGTTTAAATACGGTGTGCCGCCTCACGCGGGGCTTGCGTTTGGGCTGGACCGTATGGTGATGCTGATGGCGAAGGCGGATTCCATTCGTGAGGTGATTGCGTTCCCGAAGGTGAAGGATGCGTCGTGTCTGATGACGGATGCGCCGAATGTGGTGGACGCGGTTCAGCTTGAGGAGCTTGGGATTGCGATTGTGGCAGATGAGGAAAAGATGAAAGATTAATACTCTTTCAACTGACAAGTTTGTATGCACAAACTTGCGGATTGTGGATACGTGGAGCATTGAAATGAAAGAGAGCAAAAAAACAAAGGAAAAGAAAGCACTCGCATTGGAAGTGATTGCGCGTCTGAAACAGGAATATCCGCATTCCGACTGTACGCTTGATTACAATGAGGCTTGGAAGCTTTTGGTGAGTGTGCGGCTTGCGGCGCAGTGTACGGATGCGCCCGTGAATGTGGTGGTTCAGGGATTGTATGAGAAATTTCCGACGGTTGCGGCATTGGCGGCGGCAGAGGTGCCGGAGATTGAGGAGATTGTAAAGCCCTGCGGTCTTGGACACAGTAAGGCGCGCGACATCAGTGCGTGTATGCAGATGCTGCATGAGAAATATGACGATAAGGTTCCCGACGATTTTGACAAGCTTTTGGAGCTGCCCGGCGTGGGAAGAAAGAGTGCCAACCTGATTATGGGGGATGTGTTTGGAAAGCCTGCGATTGTGACGGATACGCATTGTATTCGTCTGACAAACCGGATTGGGCTTGTGGATGGGATTAAGGAACCGAAAAAGGTGGAAATGGCACTGTGGGAAATTATTCCGCCCGAGGAGGGGAGTGATTTCTGCCACAGGCTTGTGGACCACGGGCGTGAGGTTTGTACGGCGAGGACGAAGCCGTATTGCGATAAGTGCTGTCTGAAGGATATTTGTGCGAAACGGATTTGACGGGAAGAATAGCGGAAAATAAAAAAGGATTAATTCATATGATTGGATTAATCCTTTTAAAAATGACTGTATTTTAGTTATGGCTGGGGCGTGCGCCGATTGTATTGATTGCAGTGATAACTGCAGTCATCAAATCGGTTTTCGCCTGTGTGGACGAGTTATTTACTTTGTGAAAAAGCGCTCCCTTGTTTGAACGCACGTAGTTCGGCTTTAAACGGTTGAGCGCATAAGCAGCCATATCTGACCGGCAGATGTCGCAGCTGCATATATTCGGCATGGTAGGCAGCAGTATATCAAGCTGGCGCTCCACATCCTCTTCCATAATATTTTTCAAACCTTCCACACTCAGTTCCCCCTTGAATTTTATAAAAATTGGAACAATACATATTCTATAAATATGTTATCGCATTTTTGTCAGATAATCAATACTATTTACACATATTTTGAATAAAAAACATCAAAAAATTGCTAAAAATTAAAATAATAGAACATTTTAAACAATTTATGTAAACTTTTGCTGCACCATTAAGAAGGGAACAGAGAATTTTGACACACAAAATGATAATCTCAGGTGCTGTTTTCAAATTATAGTCATGTAAAGAAAGGAGAACGTGCGTATGGATAACGAAAAGGTATACGCAATGCAATTTGCAAAAATCTATCCGCTGCTGATGGCGAAAGCGCAGAAAAAGGGAAGAACCATAGACGAGGTTAACCAGGTAATCTGCTGGCTGACCGGTTATACGGCAGAGGAACTTGGGGATGCGGTAAACAGGCAGGTGACTTATGGGGCTTTTTTTGAAAATGCACCTGCACTGAATCCGAACAGAAAACGGATTACAGGGACCGTGTGCGGTGTGCGCGTGGAAACGATTCAGGAGCCTCTGATGCAGGAAATCCGGTATTTGGACAAGCTGATTGACGAGCTGGCGAAAGGAAAACCAATGGAAAAAATTTTGAGGGAATAGCGCTTTAGGAAACGGGAAACCGTAGAAATGGGGAGGAACAGGGAATGAATACAAAAACGTATGAATTTTGTTCGATAATTGAGGCGGTTCCTGAGAAAGGAGGCGCTTATGTCCGTTTTCCATATGATATACGAACGGAATTTGGCAAAGGCAGGGTAAAGG
>CAMWNY010000138.1 GCA_947175775.1 uncultured Lachnospiraceae bacterium
ATTTCCAATAGAAGGGTCTTTGGCGGCAATTATGACACATATGTCATTTTTGTGTCAGGCGCTGTTGGTTGTAATGGGAATTTTTGCGGGGATTTTTGTGGGCTGTCTTGCAATTGCGCTTGCGGAGGTGTTGGATGGCATTCCGATTTTTGCAAGGCGCATTAAGCTTAGAAAGGGGCTGGATATTGCTGTTTTTTCAGTGGCAATCGGTAAGGTGACAGGTTCGCTGATTTATTTTATGATGGACTTTTTTGAGTTAATGTAGAAAGGGCAGGGTGAAAAATATGGAATCACAACAAAAAATGGAGGAATATCAGGAGTATGTAAAGCAAAATTCGCCAAAGACCAATCTGCCGCTCCAAATGGGGAAGGCGTTTGTGATGGGCGGCGTAATCTGCTGTGTGGGACAGTTTATCGTGAGTATGGCGACGCAGCAGTTTGGACTGGACAAGGAAACAGCCGCGGCATGGTGTTCCATGCTTTTGATTTTAGCGAGTGCGCTCTTTACAGGTTTTAATCTTTACGGAAAGCTTGTTAAGTGGGGCGGTGCAGGTGCGCTTGTGCCGATTACGGGGTTTGCCAATTCCGTTGTGTCAAGTGCAATCGAGTACAAGACGGAAGGGCAGGTATTCGGTATCGGCTGCAAAATTTTTACGATTGCCGGTCCCGTTATTTTGTACGGGATTGTCACAAGCTGGTGTCTCGGACTGCTGTATTGGATTGGTACGGCGATGGGGATTGTATAAAAATAAGGCGCCTGAAATCCAAAGGAGGATTTTGGCGCCTTTTTTATGCACAGCCCCATGCAGAGGAAATATGCCGCTAAGGCGGCGCATGGGGCGCCTTAGCGGCGAGTATCGGAGAAGGATGTTCCTCTACTCAATTGATAACAAAAGATAATTATTTGATACTGATATTTGAGAACTTCGCAGTGCTCAAGTTGTCAATATCGTTTGCAACCTTGTTTCCGTCTACTGCAAATCCGATCAGAACTTCTTCTGCCATCGGGATTTCTGCGGAACCAATCAGTTTCCAAGACTCGTTTGTATTGTTTCTTGCATAGCCTGTAAATACGTTGCCCTTGCGCTCAAGCTTGAGCCAAATGCCGTTTGTGACAGACTTGCCGTTCTTTGCGGTCCGGAAGTAGAAGTCTTCTACAAGAGGAATACCTGCCTTTGCTGCGCTGTCTTTCGCATCAATGGTTTCCGTAATCGCGCTCATTTCGCCTGCATTGTTAATCTTAAGCGCCTCACCCTTGTCGCTTGTAACAGCGGTAGCGCCTCTGTTTGCAAGCAATACTGCCCATGTCGTGTCATCCAAATCCGGATTGCCCTCATTGAGCTTTGTATTCTGCTTTACAAGAGACATAGAAAGGAATGCAGCGTTTGCGTTTGCAGCGGCGCTCTCTCTAATCATAAGACCAGTACCGGCATGGTTGTCGATTGCAGTCACGTCGTCAAGCTTTGCAACGATTGTGCCGTCGCCCTTTAAGCCCTTAAATACATAGTGGAAGCTGTCTGTCGTTGCATCAGCGGGTACGCCGTCAACCGAACCTTCCGCTTTGCCCACTTTTCCGGCGCCCTTTACGGTAAGAACACCCTTTTCCAGTGCACTTGAGCCTGCTACGCCGGGAGCGCCGATATCAATGCTTTCATATCCGGGAGTGCCGGCAGCGCTGTTTACATGTATCTGTGCGGCTGTTGCCTGTGTTGCTGTTCCGTTATTGTCATACGCCCTTGCTGAGATAAAATGTGTTCCGACGGGAAGACTGCTCATATCGCATAAGTAAGGAGCCTGTGTTACCGTGGAAACGAGGGTGCTTCCGTTGTAGAATTCTACCTTGGAAATTGCTCCGCCGTTGTTCGCTACAGCTGTGGCACCGATTGTAATATTGCTGCCCTTGGTGTACTGCGCGTTGTTTTCAACCGTCAACATAACAGTCGGATTATCTGCAACCTTATTTGCGTCCACAATACTGTTGAAATAATTTTCTACATTAGAGCGTCCGTTTGCGGCAATTGCTTTTGCATCGGCTGCATTGTTCTTGTCAAATCCAAGCATATCTTCGTAGAAGTCCGGCATACCGTCCATATCAGTGTCGTAGCCTGCTTCTCTTGCTGCCGTAGTGCATGGGTAACCGCCAACTTCGTCTTCTGTGTTGATGAAACGACCTGTGTCTGTTCTTACTTCCTGTACGACACGTGCATCCTGTGCATCGCGTTTCGGATAAGTTGCGCCTGCCTGATCCAATACTTTGGAGAAGCATGCTTCTGCGGTTTCCATATCCTTCTCTAACGGGAAGTCACACGCCTTTTTCTGCATAAAGGAGGTGCCGCCGATAGTTGAAGTGTACTGTTCTTTTGCAATCACGGTCCAGTCGGGAGCCGTGTTGATTACGCCTGTTTTCTTACCGTCGCCTGCGTTATCTTCAGAAAGCTCTTTGTTCTTTACAGCGCCGTCATAGAGTGAATTTCCATTTACATAAAATCCGCCGTACTTCTTGTTCTCGCCGGGCTTGGCAATTGCCTTAGAAATATCGTCTCTTGTGCCGACACCGTTGATAATATAGTTATTCATATAGTTGGTGAGCTGCCATCCGCCGCCGTGTACAACGTTGAAACCGTAGTTGTAGACAACGTTGTTGCTTACCTGTGTGGTAGCGCAGTAGCCGTATGCGTCGCCCGCCGTCTCCTTTGTCGGATCGCCCATAGAGCCGCCGCCCATACGAGGAGGACGTGAGGTTGTATTTGCCATTAAGTTGTACTGGAAGAGTACGTTGTCACCGCCGAAAATGCCGCCGTAGCCGTGACGCCCCTTTGTGTGTCCCGATACGGTAAGGCTTTCATAAATCAGACAGTGCTGTACTGTTCCGTCCTGTCCGCGGTATGTAGAGAGCGTCTCGTCCGTGTTCCAGCTAAAAGAGCAGTGGTCGAGAATAAAGAGCTTATTGTCGCGTCCCCAAAGAGCGTCCATTGAGTCGCTGCCGTTTGCAACGTTCTTTGCGCCCGGACGAAACCGCATATAGCGGATAATCAGGTTTTCGGAATTACTGATGTCGGTCTGATAGCCGGAGAGCGTAACGCCGTCGCCCGGAGCTGTCTGACCGGCAATTGTTACATTTTTAATGCCTTTAAAGGAAAGATTGCCTTTTAAATCAATGAGACCGCCGACATTGAATACGATAATTGCACCGCCGTTATCTTTTGCGAACTTTTCAATACCGTAACGCAGTGTGCCTTCAATCGGCTTGTCCTCCTTAGCGTAGTCCGCAAGGGAAGTAACGACATAGGTGTCGTAGCCTCGTCCGCCTGTTGCGTACTGTCCGCCGCCCTCAGCCGTGTCAAATGCGAGCACTTTCTCTGCCGCATTTGTTTTCATCGACATGTTTGGACACGTCATGCTGGTAAATACCATTGCACCTGCAAGCGCAAGCGCAACAGGCTTCTTGATGTTTTTCCATGCTGCCATTTTAAAAAATCTCCTTTCGTTTGTGAAAATAAAATTGGTTTTGGAAAATTAGTTACTTTGTATATTTTTTATATTGATTGTAGCATTATTTTGACACAATGTATAGTCCCAAAACAACAATTTTTTACCAAATCTTGGGGTTTGGCTCTAATGAAAGCTTTTTACCCAGTTTATCAGCGAGTCGTGGTGAACGTTGTCCAGGACGTCATTTCGCATCTGCTGCGTGACATTTCCTTTCTTTTCCATAATGGCAAGAATTGCCTCCTGAAGACCTGCAATCTTTCCTTTTTGGAAGGCGTCGCTGTCAGAAGCTTCCGAAGTTTTCGAAGCTTCGGCGCAAGCGGTATCGCATACCGTGCTGTTCTCTTCTGATACGCTTGCGGCGCAAACAGGAGCGGACGGCGTTTCCGGTATTTCTTGGGCAGTATGCTTTGCAGCGTCGGCAATTGCGGTCAGTACCGGTTCTTCGTCAGGCTCTTTTGCAGACGGAGCGCCGTCGGTTACGGGAAGCCAGATGTCACCGGAATTTGCCTTGATATTGACACAGATATTGCCGTTGACAACAGACACATGCTGACCGGAAAGCGCGCCCATGTATTCGGCATAACCGCCGGTTACGGGGAGCGTCATCGTGTAGTCGCTTTCGTCATTGTTTACGGTGACGACTGCGCACTCATTGTCAAACGTGCGGGAAAACGCATACTGGCGGTTCATCAGCAAAAGCTCCTTATAGTTGCCGTAGCAAAGCGCTTTGGAATGCTGCCGCGTTTTTCCGAGTGCGGCGGTAAGCTTTGTGTATGCATTGTTTTCGAGTGCGTCCTTATAGTCTTCATAGGACAGTGCAGGGCGCAGTGATGCGTCGGAGAATTTTTCCTTTCGTCCCTCAATGCCGAATTCCGAGCCGTAATAAATGGAAGGGATGCCGGGGAGGGTGTAGAGCAGGACATGAACCGGCGTGTAGTGCGCTTTGTTGGCAAGCTTTGTGTAAATGCGCTCAACATCATGATTGTCCACAAAGTTATAAAGCCGGAACCCGTTTGGATTGCTTCCGCCCATTTCATAGAGACGTTTGACGGTGTGTGCAATTTCAAAATAGTTGTGGTCGTTGTGACCGGAGTAGAGCGCCTTATGAAGCTGGTAGTTTGTCACGGAATGGAGCGTGCCTTCGTTTACCCAGCGCGAATAGTCGCCGTGAATGACCTCGCCCATCAGCCAAAAATCCGGCTTTACTTCGTTTGCGACACTGCGCAGCGCTTTCATAAAGTCAAAATCCAGCACGTCTGCGGCGTCAAGACGGATACCGTCCACGTCAAATTCGCTTACCCAAAAACGAATGACATCACAGATATAATCCTTTACCGCAGGATTTCTTTGGTTTAATTTTACCAGGAGATTGTAGCCGCCCCAGTTGTCGTAGGAAAAGCCGTCGTTGTATTCGTTGTTGCCGCCGAAGTTTACGTTGCAGTACCAGTCGCGGTACTGTGAGCCTTCGCGTTTTTCTTTAATATCCTGAAACGCAAAAAAGTCGCGGCCCGTGTGGTTAAATACGCCGTCGAAGATTACCCTGATGCCTGCCTCGTGGCATTTTGCCACATAATTTTTTAAATCTTCATTGTCGCCAAGTCTGCTGTCAAGCTTTTTGTAGTCGGTCGTTTCATAGCCAAGTCCTACGGATTCAAACAGCGGACCGATATATATGGCATTGCAGCCGATGTCTTTGATATGCTGTATCCACGGTATCAGACTGTTAATCCGGTGTACAGGCTCCCCGTAAGCATTTTCCTTTGGGGCGTCAGCCATGCCAAGCGGATAGATGTGATAAAATACTGCTTCGTCGTACCAAGCCATTTTCAGTTCCTCCTTATATTAAAAAATGATAAACATTTCAGCACTTTTAACAGATACTGATTTTTTTTATTAATATATTTTAACACAAAATCAAATGACATGCATCAAAAATTGTGCTATTATAAAAAAGAATAATTTTTGAAATATAAGAAGGCGGTTTCATGGATTACTTTTTTAATCAGAAAATAGCCAAAAACATGGCATTTCTGCTGAATACGATTTTTTTGTGCATGCACATATTCTTCTTTCTTTTTTTCAGCTACTATCATGTTGGTATTATGGCAAATTTTAATATATTCAGCATGATTTTTTATTTTTGCAGCTACGCGTTTATTAAAAAAAATATGCTGGCGCTGTACATCAACCTGATGGCGTTTGAAGTAATTATCCACATGATTTTTGCCGTTGTCTGTGTCGGGACGGGATATGGTTTTCAGATGTGTCTGATATGTATTGTCAGTATCTTTTTCTATGCGGAGTATTTTTCGCTGAAAATGAACAGCGGCAAGAGCAATGTGAGCGGCAGTCTGCTGAGTGCGCTGAGTTTTACGAGTTATATCGGATTGCTGTTTGGAATGTATGGAAGAGAGCCGCTTTATGTGATTAATGAAAAGGTGCAGCTTTTTATGTGTGCGGCGATGTCAGTGATTACGTTTGCGGTTCTGATTGCCTCTTTAAAGCTTATGACGCTGTTTTTCCTGAAAAGCGAGGCAAGGCTTTCAAAGCAGGCGGAGTACGATGCGCTGACGGGACTGCCGAACCGCCATTATATTATGCGGCATCTCAACCGGATTTTGGAGAAGGGCGAGGCGGACGGTTACTGGCTTGCGATGGTGGATATTGATAATTTTAAGGGCATTAATGATACATACGGACATAATTTCGGAGACAAGGCGCTCAAAGCGCTTGCGTGCATTCTCTCGGACGAGAAGCATGACGTGACGGTGTGCCGCTGGGGCGGGGAGGAATTTTTAATCGTCGGGCGGCTTATTGAGGCGTCAAGACCGCCGTTTGATAAGATTGACAGCATCCGAGAACAGGTCGAGGAATATGAACTGATGTACGAAAACGGAGAGGTGAATAAGAGGGTGCCGCTTACCATTACAATTGGAGCGGCGGCGTATTCCAAAGAAACGACAATAGAGGAATGGGTGAGCATTGCCGACAAACGGCTTTATGTGGGGAAATATAACGGCAAAAACAGAGTGGTCTGTTAAAAAGCATTGCGGATTTGTGCGTGTGAGAGTATAATGTATAGAGAAAACACATAGGAAAGAAGGTGGGTCATCAGATGGCAAAATTCGAATACGAAGCCATTAACAAGCTCGGCAAGGAAGTGAAGGGCTCAATTGATGCGGCGGATGAGGAAGAGGTAAAAAGCAAACTCAGAAGTCAAGGGGTAACGGTTGTGTCAATCAAGGG
>CAMWNY010000139.1 GCA_947175775.1 uncultured Lachnospiraceae bacterium
GAACGTCAGTAATGCGGAGAGCATTGCAAATCAGACGGTGATGACCGGAAATATCCAAAACATGATTTTGGAAACAAAGAAAATGTCGGATGACATGCTTGAGCTGGCAAAACAGTCCGGCGAGGCGGTTGAAAACGGGCAGATTACGATAGAAAATTTACAGGCGCAGGAGAAGAAGACAAGTGAGGCAAACGCCCAAGTAGTTGATTCGGTGACGAACCTGATTTCCAACGCGAACGCAGTCGGGAATATTACCGAGCAGATTTTGGCGATTTCCTCGAAGACCAATCTTTTGGCGCTTAATGCTTCTATTGAAAGCGCACGCGCGGGCGAGGCGGGAAAAGGTTTTGCCGTTGTTGCGGAGGAAATCCGAATGCTGGCAGACCAAACCAAAAAGCTTACGGCGGGGATTCAGGACATTGTGGGTGAGCTTAGGAAGAACGCCGATATTGCAAAGGAAACAGTGGACAATGTAATTGCGGCTGCCAATACAGAGCATGAACTGATTAAAAATGCCGATACACAGTTTGCAGGAATCGGAAGCAGAATAGACGGACTGAATGCCAATGTGGTGGATATTTACAGAAAAATCGAAGAAATCCTGGAGTCGAATAATCAGATTGTTGACAGTATCAGTCATATTTCTGCAGTCAGTCAGGAGGTAGCGGCAAGTACG
Organism: uncultured Lachnospiraceae bacterium; assembly: GCA_947175775.1. Lineage (GTDB taxonomy): Bacteria > Bacillota > Clostridia > Lachnospirales > Lachnospiraceae > COE1. Next base: position 677 of record CAMWNY010000139.1, read on the forward strand.
GATCAGGCGGTAGAATTGGGAAATGATACCAGCAGCAAAGCAGAGCAGGTGAAGGAACTGATGGAAGGACTGCTTGAAACGGTTCAGGCAATTGACAAATATGTGGAATAAAATGTCTGCGATAAAATCAATCGACGTGTCAGGCGCGGTTGATTTTGTCATTGTATGGGATTAAGATGCCAAGGCATCACAAAACTACAGGAAAGTGCATATTTATATATAAAAATGCGATAAATCCTTACAATTTTAGGACATCAGTTACAGATCCAAAGAATTGTTGACATTTTGAGCCGCTTATTGCGGTAAATACGTTACTGGAACGGAGTGAACAGTAACGTAAATATGGACTCGCGGATAATGGGAAAGGACATAAAATTTGATATGAATGAAGTTTATCTTGACAATTCGGCGACCACAAGATGTCTGCCGGAAGTTGCTGCACTAATGACACATATCATGTGCGAGGATTACGGAAACCCGTCAAGCATGCATAAAAAGGGCGTGGAAGCCGAAAAATATGTACGTTATTCCAAAGAAATCATCGCAAAAAGTTTAAAGGTTCAGGAAAAGGAAATCCTATTTACATCAGGAGGAACGGAGTCGGATAATATTGCGCTGATTGGCGGCGCATACGCAAATTACAGAGCCGGAAGACATATCATCACGACGCGGATTGAGCACCCTGCCGTTTTGCAGACCTGTGCCTATTTGGAGGAGCAGGGCTTTGAAGTGACGTACCTCCCCGTCAATGAAAACGGCGTGATAAAGCTCAGTGATTTGGAACGTGCAATGACACGAAATACGATTCTCGTGTCGATTATGCATGTCAACAACGAAATCGGTTCCATACAGCCGATTGCGGAGGCGGGCGCGTTGATTAAGCGGATGAACCCGAATACGCTGTTCCATGTAGACGCGATACAAAGCTACGGAAAGTGCCGCATTTATCCCAAGCGCATGAACATCGACCTTTTGTCGGTGAGCGCTCACAAGATACATGGTCCAAAGGGTGTCGGATTTTTATATATCAGCGAAAAGGCAAAAGTGCGTCCGATTCTCTTTGGCGGCGGGCAGCAGCGCGGTATGCGTTCCGGTACGGAGAATGTTCCCGGTATCGCGGGAATGGCAAAAGCAGTAGAACAGGTTTATATGGACCTTGATTCGAAAGTCAATCAGTTGTATCGTATAAGAGAGCGTTTTATACAGGGTGTCAGCAGGATTGAAGGAATTAAAATTAACGGCTGTCAGGGCGCAGAGAGTGCGCCGCATATTGTCAGCGTATCCATACAGGGCGTACGCAGCGAGGTGATGCTGCATGCGCTTGAGGATAAGGGCATTTACGTTTCCGCAGGAAGCGCCTGCTCATCCAATAAGCCTGCAATTTCAGCAACGTTAAAGGCAATCGGTGTCGAGAAACAGTACCTTGATTCGACAATCCGTTTCAGCTTCAGTATGTTTACGACAGAAGAGGAGATTGATTATACCGTAATGTGCATGGGCGAGCTGATTCCGATGCTGCGGCATTATACACGGCACTAAAACTACAAGTTTTTTTACAGGTTACATTACACGGAGGAAAGGTTGAAAATTAAAATTTTCAACCGGCAAATTTGTGCTCACGCTCAAATTCGCACGCTGAGAAAGGAGCATGGTCATAATCATGGAATACAAAGCATTTTTAATAAAATACGCGGAAATCGGCGTTAAAGGAAAAAACAGATATTTATTTGAAGACAGACTCTGCGACCAAATCCGCTACGCGCTAAAGCGGTGCGACGGTGCGTTTGATGTGACAAAATCGCAGGGCAGAATTTACGTGAATGCAGACGGGGATTACGATTACGACGAGGTTGTCGAAAACCTGAAAACCGTGTTCGGCGTCACGGGCATCTGCCCCGTTGTTCAGTTCGCCGACGAGGGCTTTGAAAAGCTCTGTGAGGACGTGATACAATATATGGACGAAGTTTATCCGGACAAAAATATTACGTTTAAAGTGGAAGCGCGGCGTGCAAGAAAGAATTATCCAAAGGATTCAATGGAAATCAACCGCGAAATCGGAGAGGCGCTGTTAAAGGCATTTCCCGAAATCAGGGTGGATGTGCATAAACCCGATGTGCTGTTAAGAATTGAAATTCGTGAAAAAATTAACGTATACTCCGTTGTCATCGCGGGACCGGGCGGGCTTCCAATCGGCACGAACGGAAAAGGCACGCTTCTGCTTTCCGGCGGCATCGATTCGCCCGTGGCAGGCTATATGATTGCAAAGCGCGGCGTTAAGATTGACGCGGTGTATTTCAGTGCACCGCCTTATACGAGTGAGCGTGCGACGCAAAAAGTCATGGACCTTGCCAAAATCGTGTCCAAATACAGCGGACCGATTACGCTCCACATTATTAATTTTACGGACATTCAGCTATACATTTATGATAAGTGCCCGCATGATGAGCTGACAATTATTATGCGCCGCTACATGATGCGCATTGCGCAGACGATTGCGGAGAAAAGCGGAAGCTTAGGACTGATTACGGGCGAGAGTATCGGACAGGTGGCGTCGCAGACCATGCAGTCTTTGATGGCAACAAACGATGTGTGCACCATGCCCGTTTACCGGCCGCTAATCGGCATGGATAAACAGGAGATTGTGGAAATTTCGGAAAAAATTGACACATATGAAACGTCCATTTTGCCATATGAGGACTGCTGTACCATTTTTGTGGCAAAGCATCCGGTAACAAAACCGAATTTGAATGTCATCCGTATCCATGAGAATAATCTTGAGGAACGCATTGAGGAGCTTGTGCAGACCGCTTTGGAAACGGAAGAGGTTGTGGAGATTAAATGGGAAGTGTAAAAAAATCAGGTACAGAATTTAATCTGTACCTGATAAGCTTTTTCAGAAATTCAATTTTTAATCGAACACTTCAAATTAAACTAAGTAAGGATTTAATACTTCCATAATCTCGGCTGCGTCGCCCTCGGTATGGATATTTAAGTCAATCTGTTTTGATAAATCTAAGCTGAAAATTCCCATAATTGACTTTGCATCGATGACATATCTGCCGGAAACAAGGTCGAAGTCGTAATCAAACTTAGTAATATCATTAACAAAGGACTTAACCTTATCAATCGAGTTTAAAGAAATCTGAACTGTTTTCATTTCAAAATACCTCCTTTATTGTTTACGTTTTCATCTATTATAATAAAGGTAAACCTTGGAAAAGTCAACCAAAGTTAAAAAACAGTTTCAATGAAAATTGACAAAAAAAAATCAAAAAAATATACAGGTTGACATGCGAAGTACAAATGTGCCAATAAAAATCGGGATTTTTTGGAAATATACAGCAACAGTTTTGCAAAAAGAGAGGAGAATACCAGTGAAAACCGTAGCTTATCACAATTTAGGATGTAAGGTAAACGCCTACGAAATGGATGCAATGCTGCAGGCATTGCGGCAGAAAGGCTATGAAATCGTACCGTTTGAGGAGAAGGCGGACATTTATATCATAAACACCTGTACCGTGACCAATATTGCGGACCGCAAAAGCCGGCAAATGCTGCACAAGGCAAAAAAGACAAATCCCGAGGGCATTGTCGTTGCCGTGGGATGTTATGTGCAGTCGGATACGCAGGCGGTGCAGGCGGACAAGTCCGTGGATTTGATTATCGGAAATAACAGAAAAAAAGATTTGATTTCAATACTCGATAATTACTTTGAGGGAGTGGTGCAGGAGAACGTAATCGACATCAATCATACATTGGAATATGAAGAGATGAAGCTGACCGGAACGCAGGAGCACACCCGCGCCTATATTAAAATCCAGGACGGCTGCAACCAGTTTTGCACCTACTGCATGATACCGTATGCAAGAGGACGCGTCCGCAGCAGGAAGCAGGCGGATATTTTAGAGGAAATCAAAGGGCTTGTCACCGCAGGCTACAAGGAGTTCGTGCTGACCGGTATTCACATCAGTTCCTACGGCGCGGCTGCGCTTTTGGAGCTTTTGCGGGAAATTGACGAAATTGCAGGCGTCGAGCGTATCCGGTTAGGCTCGCTGGAACCGCGTATTGTAACGAAAGAATTTGCGGACAGCCTTGCCCGGTTGAAGCACATCTGCCCGCATTTCCATCTTTCCCTGCAAAGCGGCTGCGAGAGCGTTTTAAAGCGCATGAACCGCCATTACACGCCAAAAGAATATTTAGAAGGCGTGGAACGTCTGCGCGCCGCTTTTGTGCATCCTGCGGTAACGACAGATGTGATTGTCGGATTTCCAGGTGAAACGGACGAGGAGTTTGCCCAAACGGTGCAGTTTGTGAAGGATGCGGATTTTTATGAGATGCATATTTTTAAATATTCCAAACGAAAGGGTACAAAAGCCGCGGTAATGCCCAATCAGGTGCCGGAGAGTGTAAAGACGGAACGCAGCATGGTTTTACAGGAGCTTGAGGCGTGGATGTCGGAGAAATTCAGGCAATACTATATAGGAAAAAACGTGGAGGTCCTTTTCGAAGAACGCAAGGAAATCGGGGGAAGACAGTATTTTGTCGGACATACGAAGGAGTATGTCAAGGCGGCAGTCGAATGCGGAAACATAAGCTGTAATCTCGAAAATCAACTGATTGACACAAAAATAACAGGCTTTGCAGATGCGGAAATTCTGACTGCGGAAATAGAATGACGGAAATATAATAAAGAATTTATTGAATTTTACAGCAAACTAAGTTATGATAGTTATAAGTGTTCAGAAAATGTACCACAGAAAAAAATAAAGCGGATAGACGAAAGGAGCATAGAAAATGGAAGATTTGACACGCACACAATTTATACAGTTGACACCGGAGGATTTGGGAGAGGCTGCTTCGGTTCATGATGTGTTGGCTTCCGTGTATGCTGCGCTTACGGAAAAAGGGTACAATCCGGTAAATCAGATCGTTGGCTATATCATGTCAGGTGATCCTACTTATATTACAAGTCACAAGGGCGCACGCGCGATGATTATGAAAGCGGAACGCGACGAGCTTGTGGAGGAGCTGCTGAAGAATTATATTACAAGCCAGGGATGGAGCAGTATCCGAAGATTTTAACGGGGGATATACATGAGAAAAATGGGGTTAGACTTTGGCGCAAAAACTGTAGGAGTAGCAGTGAGCGATCCTCTGCTGATTACGGCACAGGGGGTAGAAATTGTGCGCAGAAAGTCTGAGAACAAACTTCGTCAGACATTGGCGCGTATTGAGGAACTGATCGTAGCGTATGAGGTGGACGAGCTTGTGCTCGGTTATCCGAAAAACATGAATGACACGTTGGGAGAGCGCGCCCAAAAGACACAGGAGTTCAAGGAGATGCTTGAGAGAAGAACTGGATTGAGTGTACAATTGTGGGACGAGCGTTTGACTACGGTGGCAGCAGATAAAGGGATGATAGAGGCCGGTATAAGACGTGAGGAGCTAAAAGAACACGTTGATAAGATAGCGGCTGTTTTTATTTTGCAGGGATATTTGGATTACTTGAAAAACAGATAAATTGGCAACTGCATGGAGGTTGGTACGGCTTATGGAGAAGATTACCTTTATGCCGGACGGTGAGGCTGCGGTGGATTTTTATGTGCTGGAGCAGACCGTAATTGGCGGGGTGAATTATATTTTAGTAACAGATGCAGAAGACGGTGAAGATGGAGAGGCTTACATTTTAAAGGCGGAATCCGGTACGGAGAGCGAAGAGCAGGTTTATCGCATTGTTGAGGATGACAATGAGCTTGCGGCTGTATCGGGCGTTTTTGAAAGTATGCTGGATGACATTGATCTCGTGTAGTATACCATTGATAATTAGGCAAACCTGTTTTCTAATATCGGCGGTACACTGCACTGTCTAAAAATCGGTTTAAGAGCGGAAATTACATTTTATTCAGGAGGTTAGATTTGAAACAGAACAAAAAACAAAATACGGCAAAGCTCAAGATTATTCCTTTGGGAGGGCTTGAGCAGATTGGAATGAACATTACTGCCTTTGAGTATGAAGACAGTATTGTTGTGGTGGACTGCGGTC
>CAMWNY010000140.1 GCA_947175775.1 uncultured Lachnospiraceae bacterium
GTATAAGGGACAGTTATAAAGCAGAATAAGGATTAAATGGCACAGGTTTGAGTTGAGGGCGGATACAGCATTGCATAACATTTCCGCAAGCAGAATGAACGGAAATGTGGGAAAAGGGGGGCTGCCTTACTGTCGGGCAGCCCTTTTAACAGATACTTACGGGTGGCGAAAATGAAAGATTATTACAGAATATTGGGCGTGGACAGACAGGCACCGACAGAAGAAATAAAAAAGGCATACCGCAAGCTGGCAAAGCAGTACCATCCGGATGTAGTTAAGGATGATGATGCAAAACGGGAACGTATGTATGAAATCCAGGAAGCATACTCCTGCTTAATTAATGAGGAACAGCGGAAAAAATATGATGCGGACTGCCTGAAAATTTTGGGGAAAAATACGGATGCCGGACGCAGCCGTAAGGGAGCGGCAGAACCTTCGGAAACATGCAGACCGGACATGAGTCAATTTGAACGCTTTTTTGGTTTTCAGCCCGGAAAAGGGATGGAAACCTACCGGGGACAGAAGGCGGCAAAGCAGGAAGCGCCTGTCGTGCCAGAGGAAATGTTCGCTGCTTTTTTTGGTATAAAGAAATAGGTAGGAGGCAGGAAGGGAAAATGGGGCAGGAAAAGAACAGAAAAAAAATAAAGCAGATTTTTGACTGCCTGATTTTGTTATGCGGAACCGTTCTTATTATCAGCCTGATGAAAGAAATGAACGCATGGCGGTATCTGCCTGCACTGATATTTGCGGTGGCGGTCACGATGGTATGGGCAATATGTGATTTCATCCTTCTTGAAAGGGATAAAACAGGAACCGTGTTATCAGAATCAGAGACAGCCGGGACACATGGGGTCCAAAGACTTGTGCTGCTGGACGAACAGGACAGACCTGTTAAATCATGGGATATGCAGGGGCGTATTTCACTTGTTATCGGAAAATCAGACCAAAGCCAGGAGCCGGATATTGATTTATCGGACTGCGAGTACAGCAGTTTTATTGATTTCCAGCATGCCGTGCTGAATTTTACGCTGGACCAATGGTATGTGGAGGATTTGGAATCCCAAAATGGCGTAAAAATAAGAAAAGTGGAGGATGGGGAGTGCTACCGGGTAATCCACAGACCATGTAAGGTTGCGGCAGGGGATATTCTTTACATTGCGAATACAAAACTGCTTTTGACGTAACAAAAAAGGCGTCAGAGTCTAAGAAAGCGGTTTTTATTATAGGGAACAGGAGAGGAAAACAGAATGAGTTTAGCAAAGTGTCCGAACGGTCATGTTTATAATTCCAGACGCTACGGAAAAATATGTCCGTACTGCAGTATGAAAATGCAGGAGGAAGCATCGCCGGAAAAGCCTCCGGGATTTGAGCCTCCGGTTGAGATACTGGACGAACCGGTGAAGCCTGTATGTGGATGGATTATCTGTATTGAAGGTGCAAGGGTAGGAACAGATTACAAGGTCCATGAGGGAAAAAACTTTGTCGGCAGGGGTGACGATATGGATATCCAAATTCTCGGTGACAATGAAATTAACCGTAAGAATCATACCATCATTGTCTATGATCCCAAAAATTTAAATACAATGATTCTGCCGGGTGATTCCGCAGGTATTGCATACCTGAATGAAAAGCCGGTCTATGTACCGATGGAATTAAACCCGTATGACGTCATCAGCATGGGACAGAGTCGTTTCCTGTTTGTTCCCCTGTGCGGCAAAAATTTTTCATGGGGTGATCTGAAATGACAGGCGGCATCGGGTTGCCATTTGCGACAGGCGCATTATACATAATTCTGATTGTATGCCGCTGCCTTTTGCAGCACAGGGAAACAGATTGTATTGCGATGGAAGCGTTCCTGACAGGGACAGCACAGACGACGGGCAGCCGTGAGCTTCAGGCAGATACGGCGCAAATATGGACCAGTACCGCCGGAATCATGGCGGTGGTTGCGGACGGAATCGGCATTGCAAATACCGGAAAGGTCTGTGCACAGATTGCTGCGGATACCATTCTTGACAGGTTTGAACCATATCAGGAGCTAAACAATCCTACCTATTTTTTCCGGACCGCGTTTTCCGAAGCGCACAAGCGCATTCAGAGAACGATAGGAGAGCGCAGGGGCGGCGCAGGCGCAGGGGCAGTATTTATGGATCAAAACCGTCTGTATTATGCAGTGGCAGGTGATATCCGGGTTGCCGTTTTAAGGGGTGGGGAACTCATTCCGCTCAGTAAAGGGCAGACAATGGACGTGCTGGCAGCGCAGGCTTATGAAAATGGAAAGCTTTCAAGGCAGGAGACCATTTGGAGTATGGAAGAAAAACGCGTTTGGAATTATTTGGGGCAGGATGGTTTTCACGAAATAGAAATCTGTGAACAGCCTGTCCGGTTAAAGGCAGGGGACAAGGTGCTTTTGACAAGCAAAGGGATTTTTGAGGAGCTTTCATGGAGGGAACTGGAGGATATCCTGATTGCACCAGTATCTTTGCAAGAGACCGCGGAACGCATTGTAAGCGCGGCAAATCTAAAAGAAAGCCCGCAGAAGGAAAACGGGAGTGTTATTCTGATACAGAAAGCTGGAGGCTTAAATGAGAAGAATTAATTCTGAATTTCAGACGCTTCATATGTCGGAGGAAGGACAGAAGCTGTCCAACCGCGATTATTTCGGTTTCGTGGAAATGGATGATTTTGCCTGTTATGTACTTGCAGACAGTTTGGACGAAGACCCTGAGTCCAACAGCGCAAGGCTTGTGGTGGAGAGCATTATCCGGGATTTTACGCAGGCTCCCTCGATGCGGGCGGGAACCCTGAAAAAATACCTGTGCAGGGCACATGCAGAGCTTCTGCACCAAAGGGCAGGAATGCATTTAAAGGCTGCCGTGGTGGTTGCGGTAACGGATTACCGGAAGCTGCGATTCTGTCATGTCGGAAACAGTCGCCTGTACCTGGTCAGAAATGCCCGTATTTTGGAGCGGACAAAAGACCAGTCTCTGACACAGAACCTCCTTGAGCAGGAGCAGATTATACCGGATGAGGCAGCGCGCCATGAAGAGCGCAATAACTTGTACTCTTTTTTGGGAGAAAGGGGAAACCCGAAACTGCAGGTTTCGCGGAAAAAGAAGCTGGAGGACGGGGACCTGATCATACAGCTCACAAGGGGCGTGTGGGAGCAGTGTGGGGAACGGGAATTCCTGCAGATTGTCAATGATGCGGGGGAAACAAAGGACATTCTTGGACAGACCGAGGATTTCATCCTAAAGAAGCAGGAAAACAGCGAGATTGATAATTATTCCCTTGCGCTGACATCCGTAAATAAGGTGTACAGGTCGCCGAAAAAGCCGCTGTCCGTCAAAAAAATCTTGATGATTGCCCTTCCTGTCCTCCTTGTGGTCACCATTGCCTCCGTGGCAGTATATCTGCATTGCCGCAGTGTGCGTACAAAGACGGAATCCATGCGTCAGCATATGGAGAGCGGCGCACAGTACCTTGCCTATCATAATTTCCAAAAAGCGGCACAGGACTACGGAGAGGCAAAAAGCCTTGCAAAGACCTTAAAACGCGAACCGGAATATGAGGAAGCGGATATGTATGCCAAGCTTGCGGAGCAGGTAAACCTGTCTGACGAGGCATTAAGGGAGGGGGAATATAAAAAGGCACGGGAGCTGTACCTGACGGCAAGACAGATGTCACAGGAGACAGGAAATACCGGACTGTCCTACATTGAAGGACAGCTTGACGAGACGGAGGGCTACATACACGTCTTTGACTTGATTTCGCAGGGCGAAAAAAAAGAGGAATACGGCAATATTCAGGGTGCCATTGCGCTGTACAAGGAAGCAAAACAAAAAGCCGTGGAGCTCTATTTCCTTGAAGGGAAGCAGGAGGCGCTTGAACTGCAGATGGCTGCGGAGGAAAAGCTGGAAACGCAGCAGATGGAGAAGGATGCCCGCATTCAGGAGCAGGTAGAGGCACAGGCTGTTAGCAAAGCCATGGAAAATGAGCAGAAGACGAATGACCAGCAGAATGCCATTGATTTGGAAAACCAGGGCAATGCGCTTTTGGCAGAAGGCAGTTATGAGAACGCCATTACGTTTTATCAGGCGGCAAAGGCAATTTATAATCGTTTGGAGCTGACGGAACTTGCGGAAGGAATTGACCTGAAAATCACGACTGCGGAAGCAGGCGCTGCGGCAGAGGCAGAAAAGAAAGCGGAAGAAGAGACGCAGGAGACAAAAGCGGAAGAAACACAGACGGCAGAAGACTCACAGGTGGCAGAAGAGGACGCCATTGAGCAGGAGGGAACATGAACCAGTACACTTATACCCTGAACCCCGCTCGGGAAGAAACAAATAACCGTACTTACAGACAGAGCGAGCTGAAAAAAATGACGACATTCCATCTGCGTGAAATCTGCAGAAAAGAACGTTTGGTGGTTCCCCTGTCAAAAAACGGTGACCGGGAAGGACTGATACGTCTGATTATGCGCTTCCGCGGACAAAGGGAGTACCGTCATATCAGGGAATTCCATGAAGGCGGACTGGACAGCATACAGAAATTTTTGGACGGGTGTAAAGTCCGTTTTCGGGAAACGCCGGAGCTTACGGTTCCCGGAACGATTACCCTTTTTCAGGGAACGGAATTAAACGAGCTGGACGGCTACCGTGTCAGCTGCGATGAAAAACCCTGTTGCGGGAATCTGCTGTTAGTGGATGAGGCGCTTAGGGTATATACCTGTTTTTACCTTAGGGAGGTGCAAAATGAAACCTATCTCTTCAAGGGCAGGGATGTCGAGGTAAAACCGCTGGAGAAGCACCGGTATTTTATCCTGTATTTTCCGAATGAGAGGATATCGGAATATTTGTACGACTGCTATCACGGTAACCCTGCACCTGTTCCGGGGTATGCGGAAATAGTGCGTATTCCCCTTTTGGATATCAGGGAAAAGGAGATCCAAAAGGCAGATCTGCCGTTAGTTATTGATTTTGGAAGCTCCAATACCACCATGGGAATCTGTCTTCCGGATGGAAGCACGCAGACAGCATCTGTCAAAGGGCAGACCATCATTCCAAGTATAATCGGCGTGAGGGAAAAAGAGGGCGGCGAAACACAGTTCCTGTTCGGGTATGATGCGCAGGAAATGAATCGTCAGAATTACAGGGATGAGGATGTGGCGGTCTTTTATGATATTAAGCGGTGGGTAAGTGATGCGGACCGGACGGAGAGCGTTATTCTCAAGAGCGGATGCAGGTACTGCTTTTCGAGAAAGGAAATGCTGAGGGCTTATTTGGATTATCTTTTGGAACTTGCCCGTCAGCAGTTTAAATGCAGTTTTACCGATATTCAGCTTCTTGCGCCAATCCGGCAGAAGGAAAAGTTCGGACAGCTTTTTAAGGAGCTGCTTCCGGAATATACGGTCAACTGTGAGCTGGATGAGGGAATGGCGGTGCTTTTCCACAGCATAAACAACCTGATTCAGGGGAAAAAGTACGAGGAACACAGATGGTACCACACACTGGTGATTGACTGCGGGGGAGGAACGACGGACCTGACATCCGGGCGTTTCCGCATTGAGAATAACAGGGTATCCTACATTGTCAGCTTGGAAACACGCTATGAGAACGGCGATACGAATCTAGGCGGAAACAACCTGACCTACCGGATCCTGCAGCTTTTAAAAATACGGATTGCGCAGGCGCTTGGATTTATGGAGAAGGAAACGCTTTTGATCGGGGAAAACGGGGAAGGGAAGGCTGCCTACGGGGAACTGGAAAGACGGTATCAGAAAGCGGAAAAGTTTTTGCCGACGCAGTTCCAAAAATACAGGGAAAAGAGCAGGGAGCATTACTTTTACGTAAAAAACAATTACTATTATCTTTTTGAGCTTGCAGAAGAGATCAAAAAGCAGTTTTTCCAAAAAGAATACCGCTATGAGCTCAAAATATCTACGGAGGCGGGAAAAGGGATTTTCCTTGATAAATGGAAGCTGTCCCTTGATATGGATGGGCAGTTTGAAACGCTTTCCTCTCCAGTCGAGGTATGCCTGTACTTAAATGAAATCGAGGAGCTTTTACGTCCGGATATTTACAATCTGATGGAGCGTTTTCTTGACAAGAAATTTGAGCAGGGAGAGCTTGCGGAATATGAAATGATTAAGCTTACAGGGCAGTCTTGCAAATCACGGCTGTTCCTCGAGGCGCTTAAACAGTATGTTCCAGGAAAGAGGATACAGGGGATACCGTATGGTGAAACGGGAACAGAACTGAAAATGTGCTGCCTTGAGGGGGCGCTTGCCTATTTTATGAACTGTAAGCTTGGATATATGGAAGTAAACGAGAAATACAGGGTAGGCAGCCTGCCTTATGAGATTATGGCGTATACCCATGAAAACAAGGCAAAAGTCCTGATACGCAGCCTCGATCCCGAAGACCATATCGGCTGTATCTCACGCTTCCACATTGGGAGTCAGCTTGATTTGTACTTGAATGATGAACAAGGGAAACCGCTGAAAACCTGTTATTTTGCATATGATACCTCAAAATTTGAAAAGACAACCCAAAAGGAAATTGACGAAGCCTATGCCGGAACCGTGATTCAGGAGGAAACGGACATCATTTTGGAAGGAGAGATGAAGTTCTTTGTGTGGATTGCGAAGGAACGGTGGGGATTTGTGGTACTTCCTGTT
>CAMWNY010000141.1 GCA_947175775.1 uncultured Lachnospiraceae bacterium
GTGTAAGGGTGTGGATCTGAAAAAAATGCTGCGGGCAGCGCTTTGGATTACGCTCACAGGTTCGGTAATCTTGTTTGCTTTATCAGGACTGGGGATTTTTGGTGATTTTAAGATTACGGCAAATTTCGGACGGGGAGAGTATCCAAGCATTATTGAAACGCGCTACTGTTTTGGAATGGGGCATCCGAATGCGTTTCAGTGCATGCTGTTTATGATGATTACGCTCTGCCTGTATTTGGATGCAGAGCGAATGAAATGGTATCATTTTCTGCTCTTGGAGTTTTTGAATTATTTTTCATACCGTTATACGGATTCGAATACCGGATTTTTGGTGTGTACGGCAGTGATTGCAGGCGTGGCTTTGCTAAAATACTGCAAGCCGCTGCAAAAAAGCAGGGTAATTTATTTGTTGGGTGCATTGTTTGTAATCGGTATTGTCGTGTTTTCAGCAATAGGCTCCCATACGGGGATTGAGAACGAGCTGATAGACAGACTTGATACAATCTTAAACGGAAGATTTAAGTTTGCGCACAAAATAGAAGCGGCGCGCGTTGAAAACTGGCTTCCGTTTGCATCGGCGGCAAATACGGAATACTTTGATGCGGGGATTATCAAGCTGTTTTACTGGTATGGCATTATCCCTGGAGCGCTTTATGTGCTGATGAACCTGTATCTTATTTATCAAAGTTTTCGTAAACAGGACTACACGATTGTCGTGATTGTGGCGGGATATACGCTGTTTACGATAATGGAGGCGCATTTAATTTCTTTTTATATTCTGCGAAATTATTTGTTTATCCTGCTGGGATTTTACTGGTATCAGCCGTTTGCAAAGCAGGATCGGTTTGAAGGATATTTTTGGCAGGTAAAAAAACTGATAAATCTTTGACTGTTCATTTGACAAGTTTGTGCAATGACACAAATTTGCAAGGAAAGAAAGTGTGTGGTGATTGAAATGAAGTTAGTAAGCGTCATTGTCCTTGCATACAAATCGGCGGAAACGATTGTGCAGACGCTGGACAGTATTAAAAATCAGACATATCAAAGGATAGAGCTTCTTATTACGGACGACTGTTCTCCCGACAATACGGTTGCAGTGGCGCAGGCGTGGCTTGCGGACAATCAGGGTACGCTTGTGGACATGCAGCTTGTCACGGCACAAAAGAATACGGGCATTCCCGGAAATATCAACCGTGCGCTGGCGCAGGCATCAGGAGATTATGTAAAACTGATAGCGGCGGATGACTATATGACAAAGGATGCCATTTCCGAATATGTGCAATTCTGTGAGAAAAACCCGAAAGCCATTCCGATTGCGAAGGTGCATCTGTTTGCGGATGCAAAAGAGGGAGAAACTGTTGATTTTACACCAATTGAGAGGTATTGCAGCAGGTGTTATGAATTCGCAAAGGAAACGGACTATAAAAAACAATACCGTATGTTATTAAAACAAAACCACATTGTTGCCCCGTCGGGTTCGTTTTATCCGATGGCGATTATCCGTAAGCTGGGCGGCTATGATGAGACGTACCGTTGGTTTGAGGATTATCCGATGAATCTTAAGGTCATGAAGGCAGGTTACCGTTGCGGACTGATTAACCGGGAACTGATTTACTACAGAATATCGGGTGGCTCGGTTACCGCTTCACAGCAGCTTCGCCTGAAAAGAGCGGAAATGCAGTTGTTTTTTCGGGAGCGGATGTACGATATGATGCGCGCAGGCATGGGCTGGGAGGCAGTTAAGCAGTCGCGCTATTGGGCAAAAATCGCACTCAAAAGAGGAGGCGCACAATGATTATTGCGGCAAATTATGCGGACAGACGGTTCCGAAGGGCACAGCGGCTCAACAGTAAAACTGCGAGGCAGTGGGGAGCGGACCGTGTGATTGAATATACCGCTGAGGATATTGATCCGGCGTTTCGCGCCGCAAATCAAGAAATTCTTGACAATCCGAGGGGCGGCGGCTACTATCTTTGGAAGCCGTATGTGTTTTACAGGGCATATCAGGAGCTTGGAGAAGGCGACTATCTGATTTATACGGACGCGGGCTCCGTTTATGTGGACAGGATTCAAAAGCTGATTGACTGTATGGAACAGGAGCACGTCAATTTAATGCTGTTTTCGCTGCAAAATGAGATGCTCGAGCGCAAATATACAAAACGGGACGCCTTTTTGCTTACGGGGTGTGACGAAGCGCAGTATGCGGATACGCCGCAGTCAATCGGCGGGTATATGGTGTGTAAGAAGTCGCAGGAGGTGGAGGAGTTTTTCCGGGAAGTTTTATTTTATGCGCAGGACATCCGCATCATTTCAGACCGTCCAAACACGATGGGAAAAGAGAATTATCCGGATTTTGTAGATCATCGGCATGACCAGTCGGTAATTTCGCTGATTTCCAAGAAACAGGGGATTAAAAAGTTTCGTGACCCGTCGCAGTATGGTATGATAAACCATTATCCCAAGGATGTGGAGGAGCGAAGCACATATCCGCAGATTATTGATTCGCACAGACTCAATGTCGGCAGTATGGCGGAGCTGCGTTTTGGACGGACAAAATTTATGACAGCGCTTCATAAGTTTCAAAAAAAGGTGGAAAATAAATTACGGAGGCAGGCATAAATGGATAAAAAAGAAAAGTGGATTCAATATGAAAAGCGTTGGAAGTGGCGGGATATTTATTTTAATAAGGCGCTCAGACGGCACGGAATTGTCAAATATTTTCACCGTGAACCGGTAATGCCGCACTATGCCGGCAAATGGGTTATGGGCGCGAAAAAGACAAACGATTATATTTACGACAGAATTAAGGAAGGAAAACCGTTTATGGCGTGCCGGTTCGGAAACACGGAACTGCAGACGATGGTGGGCGATTTGGCAATCCGCTATAAAGGACATTCTCCTGAAGATGACGCATATTTGGACCGGTGGTTTACAAGGCTTGGCGCAGGCGCAGGCTTTTTTCCGGTTGATTACAAATATCTTCATCCTTTTACGGATTTGATGCTTGATTCGTGCAGACAGATTGATTTGCTTGCAATGTGGCATCTGAATATGGAGGATTTTATCATAGAAGAATATATTTCGCATGCCGACCTGACATTTTTGTTCCGGCTCGAACCGTGGCTTTATCACGGACGCCCGTGGACGGCCGCGTTAAAAGGGAAAAAGGTGCTTGTGATTCATCCGTTTGAGGACAGCATTTTGGCTCAGTATCCTAAGCGGAAGGAGATTTGGAAAAAGCATCCGATTTTGCCGTCGTTTGAGTTAAAAACGCTCAAGGCAGTGCAGACCATCTGCGGTGTGAAGGATGAGCGCTTTGATACATGGTTTGACGCGTTAGAACACATGTTCCTTGAGGCGATGAAAATTGACTTTGACGTGGCAATCATAGGATGCGGCGCATATGGTTTTCCGCTTGCGGCAAAGCTGAAGGCGGCAGGGAAGCAGGCGATTCATTTGGGCGGGGCGACACAGCTGATGTTTGGCATTAAGGGATACCGCTGGGAAAATAATTATCCGTCCAAAATTGCGACATTTTTCAATGACGCATGGATTCACCCGAGCGCGTCGGAGACGCCAAAAGGCGCAGAAACAGTAGAAAAAGGATGTTATTGGTAATGAAAAGGCTAATCTACCGGATTTACAGAAAAATAAAGTACATCTGTAGAAGAATATATGTTCACACTGCACCCAAAAGGGACGCATTGAACCGTCAAAAAAGAGAACCACGCATTATCGTGTCGCTGACAAGCTATCCTGGGCGGTTTGGGCATATTCATACCGCACTCAAAAGCATCATGCTTCAGACGGTCAAACCTGACAGGATTATCGTGTGGCTTGATGCGGACGTGGGACGGGAACGTCTCACTGCAAAGATGCTGGAATTAGAACAGTACGGGGTCGAATACAGAGTGGCGGCAGGGGATTTGAAGCCGCATAAAAAGTACATTCACGCGATGCGGGAATTTCCGGATGACATTATTATTACGGTGGACGATGATTTGATTTACGCAAAAGACGTGATCGAAACACTGATGAAAACGCATATGCGGTATCCGAATGCGGTATGTGCAAGACGCGTGCATAAAATTACAAAAAACGCTGACGGCGCAATTGCGCCTTACAACGACTGGCTTGGCGAATATTGCGGCTGTGATACGCCTTCCCATGCGCTTGTCGCGACGGGGGTGGGCGGCGTGCTTTATCCGCCGCACTGTCTTTATGCACAGGCACTTGACGAGGAACTGATTACAAAGCTTTGTCTCAAGGCAGACGATATATGGCTGAAATTTATGGAGCTGCTGCATGATACGCCTGTCGTTTGGGCGCCATGCAAAATCCCCATGCCCGATTTAATAGAAAAGGAGCAGGCGACAAGCTTAAAGAGTGAAAACGTGGGACAGAACCGAAATGATGTATATTTTGAGCAGGTACAAAAGCATTTTAATGTGCGGGCGGATGCATTTGATAAAGCATAAGGAGACAAAAAAGAGTGAATGGTAAGAAGCGTTTCAAAAGCAAACTTTTCAAAAGTGTTCTCAAAGCTGTGATAACAGTAGCGGCGCTGACAATGGATTACAGTCTTGTCGCCGATGATACAGCTCTGTCTGGCTATGTGAATCCGGAAACAATGTTCCCAACGTTGTCAAAGCTGTTCTACGCGATAGAAGCGCCGACAATAAACACATGTTTACTAATCTGTTTGCTGGTACCTTTTTATTTACGGCTTTCTGACATGGAAACGTTGTCCGTGCGCAAATTGGCTGGTGTTTGGGCGCTTGCGTTTTTGGCTGCTTTCAGCGCCATAATAGGGAAGTTGTTTTATGTATACAATGATATATGGTTATTGGTCCGCGGAACAGTGCAGCTTGTAAAAGGGCTGATTGTTTTTGTCGGGCTGTTTTGGCTTTTTTCAGGTTTGCTCCGGCTCATGGTTTTGGCATACAAAAGTGTCTGCGGCAGATGCGGCAGCAATTGGCGTCTTACACGGCTTTTTGACAAAAAATATTCTTTCGCAGTGATTGCGGCATTGTTGTTTGCAGCGTGGCTCCCAGTCATAACAGCATATTATCCCGCAGTATTTATGGGGGACAGCGAGGATATTATTTATATGGCATATAATTACCCATCGGGAATTGAAACGACAGTGCTGCCTCTAAAGGAAGGGTGTAATATCACAAATCACCATCCGGTTATTTACACGGGATATGTAAGTCTGATATTGCACGCCGTCCGTGCGCTTGGCGGCAGTTATAATTTTGGCATTTTCTGCTGTGCTTTGATACAGTGTCTGCTTACCCTGTGTGTGCTGACCTATAGCTGCGTGTACTGTGCAAATAATCTTGGAAACAAAAGGCTTGCATTTGCGGGAATGTGTTTTTACGCATTGTTTCCGCTTATGCCTAAGTATGCCATTATGATTTCAAAAGATACATTCTTTGCCGATTTGCTGCTGTTATGGGCGATTTTGATGCATAAGGCAGTAAATGCAGCGGATATAAGGAAAAATATGGCAGCGCTGGCTGCGGTTTCGGCAGCAATTGTGTTAATCAGAAAAAACGGAGTCTATATCATGATTCTGACATTGATTCTTGCCGCGGCGCTTTACCGGAACTTGTGGAAAAGGTTGCTTTGGGTGCTGTTTGCTGTTGTAGCCATGAACGGGGTTTATTCCAATATTGTGCTGCCTGCGGCGGGAATTCCGGACGGAAGTGTGAGGGAAATGCTTTCCGTTGCGTTTCAGCAGACCGCGCGATATGTAAAATATCATGGTGACGAGGTTACGCAGGAAGAACGCCGTGCGATAGAAAAGGTGCTTGATTATGAAAATCTTGGCAGTCTTTATTGGGAGAATCTTTCCGATCCGGTAAAGCGCACTTATAATAAGGAGGCATCGGGCGATGAATTAACGGAGTATCTTGCAGTATGGTTTCGGATGTTTTTTAAGCATCCCGAGGAGTATGCTGCGGCATTTTTGAATAATTATTACGGATATGTTTATCCGGTGGTAAACGATGCGGGAAAGCTGGCAAGGACAAGCGTCGGAAGCATGGAAAACGTAAACAGGGACGGATATTTTGACTTTTCGCATTGTGAGGACGTATTTCATGCAGGACTTCGCGATTTGCTGACGTTTTATGATTTGCTGTGGATGCGCATTCCGGTTCTGAACCTGTTGATGACAAGTGCGCTGTATGTGTGGGTCGTTCTTTTGACACTGTTTCTTGTCTGTATAAAGCGCGATAAAGCGGCGGTTTTGACCGCGGTCATGTATCTTGTCCTGATTGCCACGGTGCTTGTCGGTCCAAGCAATGCCATCAATTATGAGCGGTATGTCTTTCCCTGCATTATGGGAATGCCGTTTTTGCTTGTAATGATATTTAGCGGGATCAGACAGGACGTGACGTTGGAAAGGAGTATAAAAAATGTATAAACTATTAGTATCCGTGATAACACCGTGCTATAATAGCAGCAGTACCATTGAAAAAACGTTGGAATGCATCGAAAATCAGACGTATGAAAATATAGAATACATCATTATCGACGGCGGTTCTACGGATGATACGCTTGAAATTATCAAGCGGCACAAGGACAGGCTTCCTAAAAGGCTAAAGATTGTATCGGAGCCTGATAAGGGCATTTATGATGCGATGAATAATGGCATTGGACTTG
>CAMWNY010000142.1 GCA_947175775.1 uncultured Lachnospiraceae bacterium
TTTGCACCAAACACATGTGTGGATTTGAAAGAATGGAGGAAAAAATGCAGGAATTTACACCAATCAAAGAAGGTAAGGTACGTGAGGTTTATGACAATGGAGACAGTCTGATTATCGTGGCGACCGACAGAATATCGGCTTTTGACGTGATTTTAAAGAACAAAATTGCCAAAAAGGGCGCAATCCTGACGCAGATGTCCAAGTTTTGGTTTGACTTTACAAAGGATGTTGTGCCAAATCATATGCTTTCCGTGGACGTAAAGGACATGCCTGAGTTTTTTCAGAATGATAGATTTGACGGGAACAGCATGATGTGCAGGAAACTTGAGATGCTGCCGATTGAGTGCATTGTGCGCGGGTTTATTACGGGCAGCGGCTGGGCAAGCTATCAGAAGGACGGTACGGTTTGCGGCATCAGGCTTCCTGAGGGCTTAAAAGAATCCGAAAAGCTTCCTGAGCCGATTTATACGCCAAGCACAAAGGCGGAACTTGGGCTGCATGACGAAAATATTTCTTTTGAGAAAAGCATTGAAGTGCTGGAAGCAAAATTCCCCGGACATGGCGCCGAGTACGCCGCAAAGATTAAGGACGCGACGCTTGCGCTTTATAAAAAGTGTGCAGACTATGCATACAGCAAAGGCATTATTATTGCGGATACCAAGTTTGAGTTTGGTTTGGACGAGAACGGCAATGTCGTGCTCGGCGATGAGATGCTGACGCCGGACAGTTCCCGTTTTTGGCCGTTGGAAGGATATGAGGCAGGAAAGGGACAGCCGTCATTTGACAAGCAGTTTGTAAGAGACTGGCTCAAGGCAAATCCGGACAGCGATTACCTGCTGCCCGAGGAGGTTGTGACAAAGACGGTGGATAAATATAAGGAAGCGTTTGCACTGCTTACCGGCAGAGAGTTTGCGTAAGCGGGAGCATTTATGTACAGGACAATGTATGATGAAACGATAGATACACGGTTGGAAGAAACAGGACTCAAGGAGGAGTGCGGCGTTTTCGGCATTTATGATTTTGACGGAAACGATGTTGCCTCCACGGTTTACTATGGTCTGTTTGCCCTGCAGCACAGAGGGCAGGAGAGTTGCGGCATTGCCGTGAGCAAGACGAGCGGTCCAAAGGGAAAAGTCACGTCCCACAAGGGAATGGGGCTTGTAAATGAAGTGTTTGAGCCGGAGCACCTAGAGCAGATGAAAGGCGACATCGGCGTAGGACACGTACGGTATTCGACGGCGGGGGCATCCACACGCGAGAATGCGCAGCCGTTGGTGTTGAATTATGTGAAGGGCACGCTTGCGCTTGCGCATAACGGGAATTTGATTAACGCGGCAAAGCTGCGTCATGATTTGGAGTATACGGGGGCAATTTTTCAGACGACCATCGATTCGGAAGTGATTGCATATCACATTGCACGGGAACGGCTGAACACAAAGACCGTGGAGGATGCGGTCAACAGGGCGTGTCAGAAGATTGAGGGCGCGTATTCGCTTGTGGTGATGAGCCCGCGCAAGCTAATCGGCGCGCGCGACCCGTTTGGATTCAAACCGCTTTGTATCGGAAAGCGGGAAAACAGCTATATTATCACGTCGGAAACGTGTGCGCTTGACACGATTGGCGCGGAATTTGTACGCGATGTGCTGCCAGGCGAGACGGTGACGATAACGCCAGACGGCGGCATTGTGTCGGATTTGTCGCGCGCGCTGCCAAAGGAGCAGGAGGCGCGGTGTATTTTTGAATACATCTATTTTGCAAGACCGGACAGCCACATTGACGGTGTGAGCGTGTACGCGTCGCGGATACAGGCAGGACGGTTTCTTGCGATGGATTCGCCGGTGGAGGCGGATTTGGTGGTGGGTGTGCCCGAGTCTGGAAACGCGGCGGCGCTTGGCTATTCGCTGCAGTCCGGTATCCCTTACGGGACGGCATTTGTCAAAAACGGCTATGTCGGCAGGACATTCATTAAACCGAAGCAGAGCAGCCGGGAATCCAGCGTGAAGGTCAAACTCAATGTCTTAAAAGAAGCGGTGGACGGAAAGCGCGTGATTATGATAGATGATTCGATTGTGCGCGGAACGACGTCTGACCGGATTGTAAGAATGCTGCGGGAGGCGGGTGCAAGCCAGGTGCATGTGCGCATCAGCTCGCCGCCGTTTTTGTGGCCGTGCTATTTTGGAACCGATGTTCCGGCACGGGAGCAGCTGATTGCTTATAACCGCTCGGTTGAGGAAGTCCGGGAACTGATTGGTGCAGATTCGCTTGGATATTTGGATATAGAGCGGCTGCGGGAAATGGCAAACGGTCTGCCAATCTGTACGGGCTGCTTTAACGGAAATTATCCGATTGCGCCGCCCACGGAGGATATACGCGGTAACCTGCAATAGAAAGCCAAAGGCTGAACTGTTGCAATACGCGGTCAGCATGAGAAATAATAACATGTGTTATATATAAGATAACGGAGGATAAAACGAATAAGTTCGTTTTGCAAATATTGTGCTTAGTGTACAAATTCGCAGACTAAGAAAGGAGCAAGGTTATTAAAATGAGTACAGACAGATACACAAGCCCTCTTTCGGAGCGGTATGCAAGCAAGGAGATGCAGTATATTTTTTCGCAGGATATGAAGTTTCGGACATGGCGTAAGCTTTGGATTGCGCTTGCGGAAACGGAAATGGAGCTTGGGCTTTCGGAGAACGGAAAGCCCGTGATTACGCAGGAGCAGATTGACGAGCTCAAAGCACACGCCGAGGATATTAATTATGACGTGGCAAGAGAGCGCGAAAAACTGGTGCGTCATGATGTGATGAGCCATGTGTACGCGTATGGACAGCAGTGTCCGAAGGCGGCGGGTATTATTCATTTGGGCGCGACTTCGTGCTATGTCGGAGACAATACGGACATTATCGTGATGAATGAGGCGCTGAAACTGGTGCATAAAAAGCTTGTGAACGTGATTGACGAACTTGCGAAATTTGCGGACAAATACAAAAACCTGCCGACGCTTGCGTTTACGCATTTTCAGCCGGCGCAGCCTACGACGGTGGGAAAGCGCGCGACGCTTTGGATGCAGGAGTTTTTGATGGATTTGGAGGATTTGGAGTACGTTTCGGGCAGTTTAAAGCTGCTTGGTTCGAAGGGAACGACGGGTACGCAGGCAAGCTTTTTGGAGCTGTTTAACGGCGACAACGAAACGATTGACAAGATAGATCCCATGATTGCGAAAAAAATGGGCTTTGCGGAGTGCTATGCGGTATCAGGGCAGACGTATTCCAGAAAGGTTGATACAAGGGTGGCAAATATTCTTGCCGGAATTGCGGCGAGCGCCCACAAGATGTCGAACGACATCAGATTATTACAGCATTTAAAAGAAGTCGAGGAGCCGTTTGAGAAAAATCAGATTGGTTCATCGGCAATGGCATATAAGCGCAATCCGATGCGTTCCGAGCGCATTGCCTCGCTTTCAAGGTATGTGATGATTGATGCGCTCAATCCGGCAATTACATCGGCGACACAGTGGTTTGAGCGTACGCTTGACGATTCTGCAAACAAACGTTTGTCTATTCCCGAAGGATTTCTTGCGGTGGACGGCATTTTGGATTTGTGCCTGAATGTTGTGGACGGGCTTGTCGTGTACGATAAGGTAATTACAAAGCATATGCTTGCGGAGCTGCCCTTTATGGCGACGGAAAACATTATGATGGACGCGGTGAAAAACGGCGGAAACCGTCAGGAGCTGCATGAGAAAATCCGTACGCTCTCTATGGAGGCAGGAAAGAATGTCAAGGTGGAAGGTAAGGAGAACAATCTTTTGGAGCTGATTGCGGCGGATAAAGAGTTTAACCTGACGTTAGAACAGCTTCAGGCGACAATGGAGCCGTCAAAGTATGTGGGACGCGCCCCGGTTCAGGTGGACAAGTTCCTTGAACAGGTGGTCAGACCGGTGCTTTGTGCGAATCAGGCGGAGCTTGGAGTGAAGGCGGAGATAAATGTATAGTCATGGTGAAGAATGCCCGGATTTAGGGGCATTCTTCTGCGTGAGATTTAGAAATTCTTTGCAAAACAGCCATTGCTGTGAGCATTAGAATTTCTTCTCACGCTCTTTACTAAAGTGAAAAAACGGTGTATGATTATAGACGGCGTGGAAACGCGGATTAACGATGGTTAAGAACTGGAGGGTTTTGAATGGTAAAGGCAGTAGTAGGAGCAAACTGGGGCGATGAGGGAAAAGGCAAGATTACGGATATGCTTGCACAGGAAGCAGACATTATCATCCGTTTTCAGGGCGGTGCAAATGCAGGTCACACAATCGTAAACAACTACGGAAAATTTGCACTCCACACACTTCCGTCCGGCGTATTTTACAATCACACAACCAGTATTATCGGAAACGGTGTTGCATTGAACATTCCTATTTTAATGGAAGAGATCAAATCCATTACGGACAGGGATGTGCCTATGCCCAAAATTTTGGTTTCGGACAGGGCGCAGATTGTGATGCCTTACCATATTCTGTTTGACCAGTATGAGGAGGAGCGTCTTGGCGGAAAGTCGTTTGGTTCGACAAAGTCGGGCATTGCACCTTTTTATTCGGATAAATATGCAAAAATCGGATTTCAGGTCAGTGAACTGTTTGACGAGACGCTTTTAAAGGAAAAAATTGAGCGGGTTGTGGAGCAGAAGAATGTCATTTTGGAGCATCTGTATCACAAGCCGGCAATTGACGCGAAAGAGCTGTTTGAAACGCTTATTGGATACAGGGATTTGATTGCCCCGTTTGTATGCGACGTTTCGGCATATCTTGACGAGGCGATTCAGGCAGGGAAGAATATTCTTTTGGAGGGACAGCTTGGCACGTTAAAGGACCCTGACCACGGCATCTACCCGATGGTAACGTCGTCCTCAACGCTTGCGGCATACGGTGCAATCGGCGCGGGCATTCCGCCCTATGAAATCAAGAAAATTTACACGGTCTGCAAGGCATACTCGTCGGCAGTCGGCGCGGGCGCGTTTGTTTCGGAAATTTTCGGAGAAGAGGCGGATGAGCTTAGAAGACGCGGAGGCGACGGCGGAGAGTACGGCGCAACGACCGGACGTCCAAGACGTATGGGCTGGTTTGACTGTGTGGCGTCAAAATACGGCTGCCGCCTGCAGGGAACAACGGACGTATGCTTTACCGTGCTTGACGTGTTAGGGTATCTTGACGAAATCCCCGTATGTACGGGATATGAGATTGACGGCGAGGTGACGACGCAGTTCCCCGTTACGGCAAAGCTTTCCAAGGCAAAGCCTGTGCTGACAACGCTTCCGGGTTGGAAGTGCGACATCAGGGGAATTAAAAATTACGACGAGCTGCCGGAAAACTGCCGCAAGTATGTGGAGTTTATCGAGGAGCAGATAGGGTATCCGATTACGCTTGTGAGCAACGGTCCCGCGCGCGAGGACATTATATATCGGGAAAGTCCATATACGTAATGGTTCAGCCATTCATAAGTTGTCGGTTTGTACAATTTGACCAGTTATTCAGACTGTTTCCGGCAACTTATTTCATGTCGGGCGTCCGCCCTATAAAATTGAATATCCAAACTGCCTTATGTGAGTAAGCTCCCAACGTCATTTTGTATATTCGATTTTGCATGGCTGAACTGTATACACGTTAAAAAAATAACGGATATTGCTATTTTTTGTCGGATATGATATAGTGAGGTGGTAATTGGTCTTTTATCGTGCATAGCATCGGTAAAATGTCTTAATGCTATCATGAGGAGAATGGTAAATTTGTGCGAGGACACAAATTTGCAGACCTTGTTAAGAATGGAGGATTTATTTATGAAGAAGAAAGTATTGTCACTTGTATTGGCATCTGCTATGGTTGTTTCTTTAGCAGCATGCGGCAATTCATCAAATGATGCGCCTGCAAACGACGCACCGGCAGCAGCGCCTGCAGAAACACAGGCAGCGCCCGAAACACAGGCACCTGCAGATGCGGCAGCGCCTGAGACACAGGCACCTGCAGAAACGACAGTAGCAGACGGAAAAATCGCGCTTGTTACGGATGTCGGAACGATTGACGACGAGTCATTCAATCAGGCAACATGGGAAGGCGTAGTGCAGTTTGGCGATGCAAACGGTGTTGAGTATACTTATTATCAGCCGACAGAGGACAGCACAGAGGAGCGTATCAATCAGATTGACCTTGCAGTTGCAGAGGGCGCTACAGTTGTTGTACTTCCCGGCTATTTATTCGGTGAAACGCTTTCAGAGGTTCAGGCAACCTATCCTGACGTAAACTTTATCGCAGTTGACGTTTCAGAGGGCGATATGACGGCTCCGATTGAGTCAAACGCTTATGCTTGTACTTTCAGCGAGGAGCAGGCAGGTTATCTTGCAGGTTATGCGGCAGTAAAGGACGGCTACACAAAGCTTGGTTTCCTTGGCGGTATGGCAGTGCCCGCAGTTATCCGTTACGGTTACGGTTATGTTCAGGGTATTGACGCGGCGGCACAGGAGCTTGGCGTGGATGTAGACGTGAAGTATACATACGGCGGACAGTTCTACGGCGATGCAAACATCACGGCAAAGATGGAGAGCTGGTACTCAGAGGGAGTACCAGCTCTCCATCTT
>CAMWNY010000143.1 GCA_947175775.1 uncultured Lachnospiraceae bacterium
TTGCAGAAATTCAGGCTATGCGTCATAATCCCATGTATATGTCTGATTATGTAGAACATCTTGATAATGTATTGAAAACTACTGGAGAAAGGCTATTGCAGGGAGCAGGGGCAGTTAGTCATGTGCAGGCAATCGAAAAAGCTACAGAAGAATATAAAAAATATCAAGTTCAGAACTTATCACCAGTCGAAGAAGAATATTTAGAAAGCATTAAAAATTTACATAGTACGGCAAAGACAAAATCAAAGAAATAATGACGTAGAACATGGAGAAATTTTTATTACCGTCAGAATGAGAATAGAAACAAATACGAGAAATGGTAATGGAAAGCTATTTTGAAGTTTTTTAGAAGCTAAAATGTAATGTAAAGCCTTCAGGTTATGAATACTTGAAGGCTTTAATAAATGGGTTATCATTTAGGACATATGTCGTTATTAGATAAATGGTTGGAATAATGCTTCCAAAACCGCTATTAAAATCTTTTCGTCTTAAATTTTTACAAAAATTTTATAAAATTTATAAATTATTTCCAATTACATTTTCATTATGTTATAATAAGTCAAATTGGTAAAAAGCTGGGTAGAGGAGAATAAAAGCAGATACCAAACAGATTGTTTTATAATTTAAGAGAAAAGAGGATAAATTATGATTGGAAAAACTGTGGACAAATTAAAAAAGCCGTTCGTTTTTTTCTTAGCAGTACTTACATTCGTAACGTCTGTGCCAATACAGGTGAATGCTGAAAACGCAATGATAGAAGAAATACTGATAAGCGAAGACATCCCCGACTTTAGTACGGTATCTGTTGACGCGCAGGCTGTAACATTGGAAAACTTTATATGGCCAAATGAGTATGGACAATATTCATATACATATAATGAAGCAAAAAATGGAAACAAATATATGCTTTTAGTATTGGCAGGCGTATATAAGTCGCTGGATGGAATTGAGAGAGATGAATTGATCTCAAATCTCATATATTTGGATCAGACAACGGCTGAAGGGACATCTGTATCCTTTAAGGGATTTATACCTGCAAAAGAAGAGAATAGTACGGTTATTCTTAGTGGTGAAGGAATAACACCCAGAATCGTAGGATATATTTCAAAAGATATATTTAAGTTTGGACTGTATGTTAACCAACCGGGAGGAGAACAGATACTTTCTGATACATATACGGTAGAACGAAATACCACATGGACAGATTTTAAAGATACACTTCCGCACAGTGCATATATGGAAATATATTCTGATTATATGGATACCTTGTATCTGCCGGTCAATCTAATATGGAGAGATTCCGAAAGTTTTAACACTACGAAAGTAGGCAATGCAAACAGGATTATTGCTGATGCAGTGCCTGCAGACGGTGTTGAGATGGGTAATTTTGCACAACTCATAAAACCTTTTATCGCGTATGTGACAGTTAAGGACAAACTAGGGCTTCCGATTATACTAACAGCCGGGAAACTAAAATGTACTTATAATATAGGTGAGATTATTTCTGACTCGGACATCAGCGTATCAGCAATCTATGATGATGGAACGGTACGTGGAGTTACAGGGTGGACAGCTGATACTGCTTTAATCAGCACAGCAGAAGCAGGTATTAAATACATAACTATTACATATACAGAAGGCGAAGCCACAGTAAGTACCCGCATTCCCATCAGGGTAAGAGAAGCAGATTCAGGCAGTACCCAACAGTATATCGTTTCCTATGTCACAAACGGCGGTACATGTATAGAGCCTAGTATTGTGAATGCAGGTACAACGCTCCTTCTCCCTGAGACACCCGAGAAAAATGGATTTAAATTTGCAGGCTGGTATACGGACAGATATGGAACAACAGCGTTTAATGAGGAAACGGTCATTGATCGCGATATGGTATTATATGCGCATTGGATAGATGAGTCAGAGCCCCTTCTTTATAATTTAAGGGTTTACCTTACAAATTATAACATTGAGCAGGGTGACGTACTCACAAGAGATATGATAAGCGCTACTGCGGTATATGACGACGGAAGTACAAAATCTGTTGATGCTTTTGACTGTAATATTGATGAGATAGACCAACAGACGCCAGGAGCAAAAACACTTACCGTTCGATATACAGAAGGAAATATTACAAAACAGACAGATGTATCATTCAGGATATTCGTATCGGATGTGCAGGAGACGTATATAGTGGATTTTGATACAGGCTGTGAACAAACCATAAGCCCCCAAAAGGTAATCGCAGGAGAGACTGTGAGTGAACCGTATATTACAGTTCGCAAGGAAGGCTTTATTTTTGCAGGATGGTATTATCAGGGCAGAAAGTGGAGTTTTGATACAGACAGTGTAAATGAAAATATGGTTCTTACTGCAAAATGGCTCAAAAGCTATGGAGAAGATTCCGACATATGGGGCTTCGCGGAAGAAGGGCAAATTTTTGAGTTTACCGGAAAAGCAATAAAACCCGATTTTGTCATAATGGACAATAATCTTAATATATTAACTGCAAAAAAAGATTATACGGTTAAATATGAAAATAACATTAAGCCTTCTACAGAGGAAAATAAAGCAAAAGCAATTATAACCGGAAAGGGAAATTACACAGGAAGTACACAGATACAGTTTACCATTACGGCAAAGAATATTGCAGATACAGATAAAGTAACTGTAGATTTTAATCAATTTAATGGATATAAAGCTGCTGGATATACGCCCATTCCAAAAATCAAGTATAACGGAAAAACACTTAAAAACGGAACCGATTTTGAAATTACCTGTATGAAGCTTGAAGACTATTCGAGTGAGGAAGGGATACCGGTCAAAGGCGGAAAGCTTGTGGACAGCGGATATTATAAGGTAATAGTAAGCGGTAAGGGAAATTATGCAGGTACAATAGAATTACCATATCAGATAGCGCCCGAAGGATATAAGAGCCTTGCGAAAGCAAGTATAAAGATAGATAAAAATTACAAAAAGGTTACTTATACTGGAAAGCCGGTAAATTTAAGTTTTGCAGTAAAGGTATCTTTTGGTAAAGATACGCTTATTGAAGGCAAGGACTATCAGATTGTATATCCTGAGAATAACATTGATATAGGAAAGAAAACGGTTATTGTCAGAGCATTACATACAAGCGGCATGTGCTAT
Organism: uncultured Lachnospiraceae bacterium; assembly: GCA_947175775.1. Lineage (GTDB taxonomy): Bacteria > Bacillota > Clostridia > Lachnospirales > Lachnospiraceae > COE1. Next base: position 3,145 of record CAMWNY010000143.1, read on the forward strand.
GGTGAAAAGAGCTTTACATATGAGATTACAGGTATTGCGCTTAAAGCGTCAGATATTGTGTTGGAAAATAATAAAGTTGATTTCTGCAATGCGCTCATATCAGACAATATATCAAGTGTAAGCGTAAAGCTTGATAAGAATAAGGCACAGGTTATCAGTAGGTATTATGGTAAAAACTTTAGCGCGGGAAGTACATATGTTCTGAGTGAAAACAAAGATTACAAAGTAAGTTATAAGAATAATGAAAAAGCAGGAAAAGCCAGTGTGGAAGTCCAGGGAATCGGTGTTTTCAGCGGAACTGTAAAAAAGAATTTCACGATAAACGGAATATCGCTCAAAAGCGATAATATTCTGATTGAGCTTGTAAACAGTAATGTTATGCAGAGTAAAGCGGGCGCTTCAGTAAAAGTAAGAGTGAAGTACACGTGCAATGATAAGACAGTGACCCTTGCAGAAGGCAAGGATTATAGCCTGAAATATAAAAACAATGATAAAGCTGGAGAGAAGGCAGTTGTTACAATCAGCGGAAAAGGAAATTACAGTTCGAGCGTAGAACGTAATTTCACCATTGTTGAAAAACCTTTTAGTTCACGGGCTGTCAAAGTGTCAGTGGACAATCCTGTGCAAATAGATAACAGCGGGGAGTATGTATATAAACCTAAGCTTTTACTGACAGATGATGGCTGTGCGCTCAAGGAGAAAAAAGACTATCTTGTTGACTATACAAAATGTATTACGCAGGATGAAGTAAGCAAAGGCAGGACCGTAGGATATGTTACAATAACTGAAAAGGATGGCGGAAGCTACAGCGGAAGCCGTGTTGTGGCATATCAGGTTATTCCAAACAGCATAGCTTCCAAGGATTGCAGCATTACCATCAAAGAACAGATTTATACAGGTGCTCCAGTGGAGTTTGATTTTGACAGTATAACAGATAAAGAAGCTTTTGAATCAGTTATTACGCTTAAAAACGGAAGTATGGTACAGCTGATCCCGGGCGTTGATTTTGATGTAGTTGAGTACAGCAAAAATACTGCGTGCGGAAAAGCAACCGCTGTGATTAAAGGAATAGGGCGTTACACGGGAACCAAAAAAGTAACATTTATTATCAAGCAAAAAGAGTTGCGTTAATAAGGACATAAAACGAAAAAGTTTATTTTTGGACTGCCGAAAAGCGGCAGTATGGAGTTAGTGTGAAAAATAAATTTTTCACACGGCAAATTTGTGCTTAGGGATTTCATACAACAAAAAGTTTACGCTTTTTGTTGTCAGGAATTTGCAGACTGAGAAGGGAGCATGGTTATTAACATGAAAAAAATAAAATTAAAACATAGAATATTTAGCCTGATACTGACTCTTACGCTTATATGTACCGAGTTTTCGCCCAACTTGATGACTGTATCTGCAACCGAATATCAGGATACGGAAACAACAGCTGACAAAGAGGGTTCTTTACAGGAAAATACAGAAGTGGAATCGGCGGATACACAGCAAAGCAGTATAGCGCAGGATATAATCAGTGAAGACGTAGGACAGGAAAGTACAGAGGATAATGCACAGGAACATTTTGAGACGGATGTACTGGAATTGCCTGAAAGCAGCACAGCTTTAGAAAGCGCAGATGTGCCAATAGAGACAGAAGCATATACGGAGACGCAAGTATATACAGAGACGCAAACACAGATTAATACAGAATCGGAAACAGACATAACAGTACCGTCTGAAAGCACGGCGGAAACTGAAGAAACCATGCCTGAAAACGGTGAAAGTCCGACGATTGTAAGAGGAAAGATATTTATGCCGGAGGGAGCGTTTGTAGAAGGCGGCGAACTCTCAGGATATATTTCTATTTCCGCAGGCGGATATTCCAGAAGATCTTCTTTTTCAATCAGCGGGGAGATGGAGTATGCAGAATATGAAGTCACCTTTAGCAATGAAGTGACAACAGCGTCACAGATTCAGCTTAATGTGGGAACTTCAAGCTCGGTAAAAACAAACCTTTTACAAAGAACACTTTATTATACAGGGTCAGGATGGAGTATTAACAGTGCGGATGCTGCTGAAACGGCGCTTCCTGCAGATGGAAACAGTTTTGACTTCACGTTTCAAAAATCATTGCTTTACGGATATGTGAAACTGCCCGAAAATACCATGATAGATGGCGGCAGGTATTCATACCAATATCAAACATATGTATATGCAGAGACATCTTCCGGCAGCTACTATGTATCCGGAAATCTGAATGAGACAGAAGGCATGTTTTATAATATGTCAAAGCTTCCGTTAGACACGGCAGAAATAACACGACTGTATGTAAAGGTAAATGATGACAGCAGTATCCGTTCAAATTTGGTTACGGGAAATAATGAATATTATAACGGCAGTAATATCCTTACTGCATCTGTGGACAGCGCCATACCGGTAAGTTTGGCTGACGGGAGCGTAGAACAGGATTTTACGCTCAGGAAAGCACAAGTATTTGGGCATATAAACCTCCCGGAAGGAACAGTGATACCGGAGGGATTTGATATTTCCGGAACTGTATCTGCAAGGGTAAGTGCAAATAGCAGCAGGTACAGCAAATCGTTCACAATCAGTTCCGCTGATGCCGCTGCAGGTGTTGATTATGTAATCAATAATATGCCGTTTGACTTAACGGAAATAGCGAGTTTATATGTCAATATAAAGGATATAACGAATAATAAGGACTATCATACCAATTTGCTGACTGGTTTTGATGAATACTATGCGTTAGATGCTGACGGCAATGAGATATTGACTGGCGCGGCATCGGACATGCCAATACAAGTCAGAGAAAATGGGTATAATATTAACCTGAATAAAACAAACGCGCATTTTAAGTTTATCCTTGGAGATAGTGCACAGTTTTCAGGAGATGATTTAAAGGGAACTTTTTATATTAAGTTCAAAGACAATAACAGCACTTTTTCAAAGAATATTATAATCAGTGAAAATACAAAGGAAACAGAATTTTATATTAACAGAGTTCCTGTTGGGGCTAAAGAGGTTTCACAGATTTATGTAAAGTGGAACTCTAATTCCAATATAACCTCAAACTTTATGCTGAATAAGAACCTGTACTATACCGGAACGGAAGGAAGCTGGGAAGGCACATCAGTTAATTTGACGGACTATACTATATCTGCAGACGTTGTAAATGAGCTGACGATGAATGCGGCAGGCGATGTGTTAAAGATTAAGATGTCTTTACCGGAAAACAGCGAAATCAACGGGGCAGCTCTTGAGGGAACAATCACGGCATATTATAGCGGCGGGAATTATAGCGCCGGTTTTAAGATGAAACCGTTGGAAAACTCTAAAGAGGTGACAATCCCGTTACCTGAGGGAACAAGCAAGCTGACTTATTTGAAAGTACGCGTTAATGGCAATGATAATGTATCTACAGATGTATTGTGCAATAATGACTTGTACTATACGGCAGCAGGGCTTTCAAAG